>QHTP01000038.1 GCA_003220855.1 Gemmatimonadota bacterium | reverse complement strand
GAAGAGCGGGACGCGACGCTCGCCGCGCAACTGTGGACCGCCGCCCTATGCGCCTCGAGCCGCGTCGCGCGCGGATCGGGTTTCCAAAATCGCCGGATGTTCGCGTCATGCGTCGATCGGACGCTCGCCGCGCTCTCCGAGATCTCGTTTTACCTCGAGGTGGGATGCGCGATGAATCTCATTTCGAAGGAGGAGCGTCACGAGCTCGAGAGTCTCGGCGGCCGCGCCTTGTTCTACTCCATGAAGCTGGTGACTTCGCTCACGGGGGGGAGTCCGAGCGAAACCGGGCCGCCGTCGTAGAGGCCCGCCGCCGCGCTCAACGCCGGGTGGGCGCCCGCCGCGTCGAGTCCTCGAAGCCGAAGAAGCGGTCCATCCGCCAGCTGCCGTCCTGCTGCCGAAGCAGGAAGGCGACGTACCTGCCGTACTCCGTCATGCGGACGCCGCTCGAGTCGCGCCAGGACTGCTGGAAGGCGCCAAACTCCGTCGCATGGTCGGGCGCATGGTCGGGCGCGACGCGGCGAGTCGAGACGATCAGACGCAGGTCCATGTCGTGCAACGAGGCCCAGTTGCTGCGCGCCATCGCCGCCAGCTCAGTCGGACCCCGAACCGTGTTGAACGCCGGCCACTCGAACACCGCCGTGTCGGTGTACAGCGCGGCATACGCCAGAGGGTCGTGACTGCGGTACGCGTGGACTAACGCGGCGTTCAACGAGTCGATGCCAGTCGTCGCCTGGCCGGCGGACGGCCGAGGCGACTGCGGACAGGCAAGGCATGCGATGCCCAGGCATACGATGGCTACCTTGACGGAAGCGCTCATGACCGAAGCCATGTTGCCCATCTATTTGTCCTGGCTGTCGTGGGGAGCCGAGAGGCGGGCCGTGTGGCCCTTGCGGCCCGTGGTGTTGAACGCGGCGACGCGGACGGCCCCACGCAAGGGGATCGGGCCGCGCACCTCGGAGCTGCGCACGGTCGGCTCGCTGCCGTCGGTCGTGTAACGCAGCGTGAAGCCGGGCAGCTCCACGCTGCAGCGCACCATCCCGCCGTCGACCTTCAGGCCCGGGGTAGGGATCCGGTACCCGACGCCCGGGAGCTCGCGATCGAGCCGGGGCAGCTCGCGCTGGCCGACCACGTTGACGAAACGGGACCAGGCCTCGCGGTACAGAGACTGGGACTTTGCGGGGTCGCGCTCCCTGGCCCAGTCCGGGTCGGGCGCCCACGCCCGCTCGGCGAGGGCGAACAGGCGCGGCAGCAGCATGTACTCGACCCGCCCCTCGGCACCGAGCGTCTCCGACCACAGATTGGCCTGAATCCCCAGGACGTGGGCCCGGCCGTAGTCGGTGAGCCGGTCCTTGCCGACGAACACGGAGGGATCGACCGGGGCGTTGCGGTAGTAGTCGAGCGGGATGAACTGGAAGGGCTTGCGCAGGTCGACGTAGCCTCCCCAGTCGAGCCCCGTCTCTTCCGGATTCTGATTCCACGCGAGATCGAAGTAAAGATTGCTCACGGGACTCAAGACCACGTCGTAACCCCCGTTCGCGAGGCGGTAGGCGAGGTCTTCGTTGCCCCAGCCGAGGACGTTGTTCCAGACGTAGGCGCGCCAGCCGCGCGTGGCGAAGTCGGGATTGGGGATGTTCGTCCGTTGCCCGTCGCGGCTCGTCTTACGCACCGCGATTTCTTCCCAGCCCGACGGGAGCAGGGCCTGCGCCTTGAGGATCTGCTCGACCCGCCCGTAGAAGACGAACCACAGCTCATCGACACTCGGGAGATCGTGCGCCCGCAAGTACGCCTGCACGGCCGGCGACCCTTCCCAGACACCGGCCGGGACTTCGTCGCCGCCCATGTGAATGTGGCGCAGCGGCACGCCCGCCTCACGGTGCATCGCCACCAGATCGCCGACCACGCGCTCGATGAACCGGTAGGTCGACTCGAGCGCCGGGTTCATCACGTTGTCGTGGTAGCCCTGGGGTGTGCTGTACGCCGAGCGGTCGTCAGGATCGCTGAGCACGTACTGCGGGTTCCCCCGCATGGCCGTGATCGCGGCGCGCGCGTGGCCCGGCATCTCGAGCTCGGGAATGACTTCGATATGCCGCGCCGCCGCGTAGCGCAGGATTTCGACGTAGTCGGCGCGGGAATAGAAGCCGCTGCCGAATGGCCGATCGACGTCGGGGCCAGAGCCGAACGCGGGCGGAAGGTGCCGGTCCGAGTCGGGCGGGTGACCGCGGCGCGCGCCCACCGCGGTGAGCGCGGGGAGGCTCGGGATCTCGACCCGCCAGCCCTCATCATCGGTGAGATGGATGTGAAAGACATTGACCTTGTAGCGCGCGAGCAGATCGAGCGTCCGCAGCACGACGGGCTTCGGGTGGAAATTGCGGGCGACGTCGAGCATGAACCCGCGGTAGGCGAAGCGAGGAGCGTCCACCACGCTGATCGCCGGCAGGACGACACCGGCGCGCGGAGTGGGCCCGGGGGGCAGCAGGCTGCGCAGCGACTGGAGGCCGTAGAAGACGCCGGCGGGCGAGGCGCCTACGATCCGTGCGCCCCGGACGGAATCCACGACGAGCGTGTACGCCTCGGGGGACGCCTGACCTGCCACGGGACCTACCTCGAGTCGCAGCGGCGGGACACCGGCCTTCCGGGTGGTGCCGAAGTAGGGGCGCAGGTACTCCGCGGCGAACGTCGCCTCGTTCCTGAGAGGCTCGGGCGCTTCGACCGGCGGCATGGCCGTGAGGCGCAGCGCTCCCGTTCCCGGGGTCACCTCCACCGGCGTCGGGAACACGGGTGGCAGCTCGCTCGCGGGGAGCGCGCGGATCACGGAGTCGAGCGCGAACTGGTTCTCGGGTGCCACCACGCGGGGATCGCGCCCAGCGCCCTGCGGGGGCCGTTCGAAGGGGAGGGCGACATAATCGTTCACGCTCACGCCCACGTCCTTCGCGTCGTCGAAAACGATGTAAGGACCCTTCGGAACGAAGCTGCGGTTGAGGAGGAGGTCGGTCAGGTACGGGATCCGAATGCTGGCACCCGGGGCGAGTCCAGCGAAGCCTGCTGCCGGCACGAGGCGGTGCAGGTCGCCCGCCCGGTCCTCGCTCGAGAACCCGCCGCCCACGCTTCCGGGCTGCGGCGAGTGGAGCGCGCTGAAGTAGAGCGCCCAACCGCCCGACGGGAGTGGCTTCGCGCCGCGGTTCGTGAGCGTGAAGGCCGCGCGCGAGGCGCCCCGGTCGTTGGCGATGCTGTCCCCCAGGAGTTCCCACCGGAGCTGCAGGGTGGTCTGGGCGGCGCCGGTGCTGGACGTGAGGGCCAGCAAGAGGGCAGGCAGTGCAGGAAGGAGTCGGTTGCGCATGCGAGAGAGTAGACCCCCACGGGCCACGATGTCCAGGCCGGCGTTCGGTCGTGCCTCGATTCTTCTTCAAAGTGTGAGCATCTTGGGGCGGCGATATGAGCCCGAACGCACGGCTGCTGCTGCTCTACGCGCTCGGTGCGGTAGTGGCGCTGATCGTGTTGATCGCGCGCTTCAAGCTGCACCCCTTCATCGCGTTGATCGCGGTCTCCCTCGGCCTGGGGACGGCGGCGGGAATGCCGTTAAGCGGTGTCGTGAAGGCATTCGAAGACGGGGTCGGCGGCGTCTTGGGATTCATCGCGATCGTGGTGGCGCTCGGCACCATGCTGGGCAAAATGATGGCGGAGTCCGGCGGCGCGACGCGCATCGCGACCACCCTCATCACGCTGTTCGGCGAGCGACGCGTGCATTGGGCGGTCATGGTCGTCGCGTTCATCGTGGGCATCCCGGTCTTTTTTCAGGTCGGCTTCGTGCTGCTGATTCCACTCGTGTTCACGATTGCGCGGCGCACCGGCATGTCACTCGTCAAGATCGGCATCCCGCTGGTGGCGGGGCTGTCGGTGGTGCACGGGATGGTGCCGCCGCATCCGGCGGCGATGCTCGCGGTCGTCGCCTATCAGGCCGATGTGGGGCGCACGGTCGCCTATGCCCTTCTGGTCGGGCTGCCGACGGCGGCGCTGGCCGGCCCGATCTTCGCCACCTGGATTGCGCCCCGCATTGCGCTGCCCGAGGAGAACCCGCTGGCCGCGCAGTTCGTGGGGGGTGTTCCCCGCGCCATGCCTGGCTTCGGCATCTCGCTCTTCACCGTGCTGCTTCCCGTGATTCTGATGGTGTGCGCGAGCGCGGCCGACGTCGCGCTCGACGCGGCGAGCACCCTCCGCTCGGGCGTGGATTTCGTCGGTAGCCCGATCGTCGCGCTGCTCGTGGCGCTGCTCTTCTCCCTCTGGTCGCTGGGACACCAGCAACACTTCACGCGGGATCAGATCCTCAAGTTCGCCAACGACTGCCTCGCGCCGACCGCCGCCATTCTTCTGGTAATCGGCGCCGGCGGCGGCTTCAACAGGGTGCTCCTGGAGAGCGGCGTGGGGAAAGCGATCGCCGGCGTGGCAGTGGGATCGCACGCCTCGCCGCTCTTGCTCGCGTGGACCGTGGCGGCACTGATCCGTGTGGCCACCGGCTCGGCGACCGTGGCGATGACCACGAGCGCCGGCATCGTCGCTCCCATCGCGCTGACGACGCCGGGCTCGCACACCGAACTGTTGGTGCTCGCGACGGGCGCGGGCTCGCTGGTGCTGTCACACGTGAATGACTCGGGGTTTTGGCTCATCAAGGAGTTCTTCAACATGACCGTCCAGCAGACGCTGAAGACGTGGACCGTCGCCGAGTCGATCATCGGTGTCGCGGGGTTGGGTTTCACGCTGTTGCTCAGCCTCGTCGTGGGGTGTGCTCCCCGCGAACAGGGGACGGGAGACGTGGGCGCTCGAGGGTGGATCGATGTGACGGCGATGCTCGACCCGGCGACGACTCCCGTCTACGCGGGCGACGCGCCCATGAAGTTCGATTTTCTCAAGGATATGCGAAAGGGCGATGTCCTGACGCTGTCGGGCTACTCCCTCGGCGCGCACAGCGGGACGCACATTGACGCCCCGATGCATTTCGTCGCCAATGGCGCACCGATCGATCAGGTGCCGCTGGACCCGCTGATCGGTACCGCGCGGGTCATCGATATCCCCGACAGCGTCCGGGCGATCGATTCTGGCGAGCTGAACCGCCACGCCTGGAGGGGCGCGAAGCGCGTGCTGTTCCGGACGCGGAGCACACTGCGCGGCTGGATGGATTCGGTGACGTTCCATCGGGACTTCGCCTACGTCGCGCCCGACGCGGCGCAGCTCCTGGCGGATGCCGGCGTCGTGCTGGTCGGCGTCGATTACATCTCGGCGGAGCAATTCGGCGCTCCAGCGCCGAGGACGCACCAGATTCTGCTGGGGCGCGGGATTCCCATCGTGGAGGGGCTGGACCTGCGCCCGGTGCAAGCCGGTGACTACGATTTGATCGTGCTCCCGCTCAAGGTGCGAGGGCACGAAGCGGCGCCGGCGAGGGCCATCTTGCGGAAGAGGTAGTCGCGGCGTAACACACCATCCGGAACGCTGTCACCAGGAGCACGCATGAACCAGCGTACAAGTCGCGCGGCGGTAGGACTTCTCTCCCTGCTCGCGATCTCCCCGATTGCCGCGCAGCAGTCGTCACCACCCCAGCAATCGCCCGACTCCTTCGTCTGGCTCGAGGACGTCGAAGGCCAGCGCTCGATGGAGTGGGTCAATGCCCACAACGCGGCGACGATCGCGGCGCTCACTCGGTCGCCGCTCTACCAGTCGTTCTACGCTCGGATCAAGCAGATCCTCGATTCCAAAGACAAGATCGCCAACCCCGAGATCATCGGGAACTCGCTCTACAACTTCTGGCAGGACGCGGAGCATGAGCGTGGTATCTGGCGGCGAACGACCTGGGCCAGCTTCGCGACCGCGAATCCGACATGGGAGACCGTGATCGACCTGGACTCGCTGAGCAAAGCTGAGGGTGTGACGTGGTCCTGGGGCGGCGCCGATTGTTTCGAGCCCGAATACCGGCGCTGTATTGTCGCGCTCTCACGGGGTGGATCCGATGCAGCCGAAACCCGCGAGTTCGATCTGAACACCCGGACATTTGTCAGCAATGGATTCAAGATTCCCGAGGCAAAAACCAGCACCGCCTGGGTGGATGACGGCACGCTGTTCGTCGGCACCGATTTTGGGCCGGGCACCGTAACGACGTCAGGCTACCCGCGCATCGTGAGGCTATGGAAGCGCGGTACCCCGCTCGCGTCTGCGATCACCGTGTTTGAGGCTCCAGCCGACCATGTGGGCGCGTTCAGCGTGAGCGTGGATGCCGGGGACCGTCGCTATTTACGGATCATCGACGCGATCAACTTTTATGAGAGCGCCCAGTATCTGTACGACAAGGGGAACGTCGTAAAGATTGATGTGCTCAAAGACGCAGATCTATACCTCGTGGGCGATCAGATGATCGTGTACGTGCGAGATCCGTGGACACTCGGCGGCAAAACCTGGCCGACGGGATCACTGGTCGCGATGTCGTTCGCTGACTTCATGGCCGGCAAGCGCGATCTCCAACTGGTGATGCAGCCGAGGCCACGCGAGACCATCAACACCATTTCGTCGACGCGAGACTACCTCGTGATCAACGTTCTCAACAACGTGCGCGGCGAGCTGCGCCGCTATCGCCACCAGGGCGGTGTCTGGACGTTCGAGAAGGTTCCCGCCCCCGATCTCGGCACCGTCGGGGTCGTCGCCCGCTCGCCGCGATCGAATCGCTACTTTCTCACCTTCACCAACTTTATCCAGCCGACGACGCTGTACGCCACCGCTGAGAATGGCTCCGTCTCGGAGATCAAGCGGCTTCCGGCGATGTTTGATGCAAAGGGGCTTGTCGTCGAACAGATGGACGCCACGTCGCAGGACGGCACGAGAATTCCCTTTTTCGTCGTCCATCGTGAGCGCATGGCGCACGACGGCAGCAATCCAACCTTGCTGGGCGCGTACGGCGGATTCGAGATCTCGAACACTCCGTACTACAGCAGCCACACGGGGGCGGTGTGGCTGGAGCGCGGTGGCGTCTTCGTGCTCGCCAACATTCGCGGCGGAGGGGAATTCGGGCCGGCGTGGCACCGCGCCGGCTTGAAAGAGCATCGGCAGCGCATTTACGACGATTTCACGGCGGTCGCCCAGGAGCTGATCAAGCAGGGCATTACAAGTCCGCAACACCTGGGAATTCGCGGCGGCAGCAACGGTGGACTGTTGATGGGCGTCGCGCTCACCCAGCATCCCGAGCTGTATAACGCCGTGCTGATCCAGAACCCGCTGTTGGATATGAAGCGCTACAGCCATCTGCTCGCGGGCGCCAGCTGGATGGCAGAGTACGGCGACCCGGATAAGCCCGAAGAGTGGGGCTACATCTCGAGGTACTCGCCGTACCAGAACCTGAAGTCAGCCACGAAATACCCGACGGTCATGTTCACGACGACCACGCGCGACGACCGCGTCCATCCCGCTCACGCGCGCAAGATGGCGGCGAAGATGGAATCGATGAACGTTCCGTTCTACTACTTCGAGAACACGGAGGGCGGACACGGGGCGGGCGTCACCAATGCCCAAGTGGCGAAGGAATACGCCCTGAGCTACGTCTATCTCTGGCAGCAGCTCGGTGTGCCGAACGACGTCAAGGCGGACCGCTAGAGGTGTCGGGGCTCCCATGACTGCCCTCAAGACCTTGAGGATAGGTGCGCTGGTTTATTGTTGTGCAGGTCTGACCGCCGGTAGGGGCAAGCCGGCGTTTAGCGTGATCGCGTTCTACACGGGCAAAGAAGATCCGGCACACATCAGCTTCTTGCATGAGGCCGAGCGCTGGTTTCCGGAGACGGCGGCGAAATACCATTTCAGCTATGACGCCACGTCGGATTGGCACAATCTGAATCCGGACTTTCTCGCTCAGTATCAGGTCGTGGTTTTTCTGGATACCCGTCCTGAAGACCCTGCACAACGAGCTGCGTTTCAGGCGTACATGGAGCATGGCGGAGCCTGGATGGGCTTTCATTTTGCTGGTTTTGCTTTGACACCTTCGGCGTATCCGGCAAACTGGGACTGGTATCACAAGATATTTCTCGGGTCAGGATCGTACGTGAGTAACACGTGGAGACCGACGTCGGCCATTCTCCGTGTCGAAGACCGCCGGCATCCGGCGACGTACCACCTGCCTGAGACGTTCACGTCCTCGCCCAGTGAGTGGTACCGATGGGAAAACGATCTGAGACAGAATCCCGATATCGACATTCTGCTTTCGATAGACTCGTCGAGCTTTCCGCTGGGCACCGGCCCCAAGCCGCACGAGATCTGGCACAGTGGCTACTATCCCGTGGTGTGGTCGAACAAGAAGTACAGGATGATCTATCTGAACATGGGCCACAACGACATCGACTATGAGCACAAGTACGGCGCCACCAACCGGACGTTGTCAAACACCCTGAACAATCCGATTCAGGATCGGCTGATCATCGATGCTCTATTGTGGTTGGGGGACAGAGACAACAACGCGTCGGGTAGGTGAAGAGGGGAGGCGATCTATCGCGTCGGTCGACGCATCATTCGCGCTTCAGTCCTGCCCCGAGTGCGGACCGATCGCGGCCTTGGGCCAACAGACGCTCGGCAAAGTCCATGCGCTCCTGCAGCTCTGCGAGCTGCGCGTTCTGGCTCGCCAGGGTGGCTTGGGCATCCTCCAGCGACGCCGCGGTGTGCTCCAGTTGCTGCTTGAGTGCTGTGAGCTCTGCCGCTGACGATCCGCGCCGCGCCATCGCCTTCGCGATCTCAGCGATGGTGCCCGCGGCGATTCCTGCAAGAATGACGATGAAGAGACCGGTCAGGAACACAGGCTACGCCCCACCGAATACGAGAACATAGCCATTCGGATCGCGCACCTCGAACTCCGTCGACGTATCAGTCATGGAGCTCCTGGACTGCGGGCGCAATTGCCACGGGCGCAAGCAGGACGCGGCAAGGAGCAAGCCCTTCGGGGGTCAGGCGGCGTGACGCACCCTGCGCGCCCTCGCCTTGCGCCGCCCGCTCTGAACGATGGCCAGGTACTCCTGCGCCGCCCGCAGCGCCCGTCGCTTGCCGCCATAGCCCGCGTCGCCGAAGAACTTCCGGTGCCGCGGCGCGTAGCTGCCGTCCGGCCGCTTTTCGAAGCCGGCCCGCACGAACCAGCCGTACGTCCGGGTGGATGGTTGGTCGATGCGACTGATACCCCGCCTGCGAACGAGCCGGGTGCGACGTCTGCTCATGGCAGCTCCGCACGGGAAGTGGTCGTAGTGGACCTCACGCCTCTGTGAAGAGAAACACGACCGCTCGCTCCCGCAAGGGCATGCACTGGACAGCCACCTGCGCTCCGCTGCTCCAATCGGTGGAATATATTTCCATCCATGCGAATCGGCGCGCTGGTGGCGCTCGTGTGCGTGGCCGCGTGCCGAACGCGGCCGCTCGCCAGAATGGCGCAGCAAAGCGACTCGGTGGACCTCACCCAGCTCGTGCCCCACGACTCGACGGACCGCTCGCTCGTCGTGCCGCGGGTGATCACGACGCCGAGCGTCGTGTTGTTCTGGCTGCGCGCGGCGGACACGCTCAGTGGGGATGACCAGGCCGACACGTTCGACGACCTGAAATACTACACTGCGCAGGTGGCGCCCGCCCTCGCGGCGAGCGGCATCCAGCTCGTCGCCACCAATGCCGACACGGTCTATATCTCCCTCCCCAACGCCAGGCGCCGCACGATCCTCCTGTCGGGCCTGGACTATCCCTACGGCTATCTCCTGATCGATCCGGGCGGCCCCGAGCGGATCCTGACGGGCGTGTACGAGGACGGAGATCTGATGGACGAGCTGCGCGCCTACTTCGACCTCCCCGACGACTCGACCAGCGCTCCACCGCGGGCCACTACCTGAAGGCCCCGGGGCGGCGCATGCCCGACTTGCGGCTCGCCGGCGGCGAGGTGCTGCTGCACGACGGCACCTGGCGCGTGATGCGGGCGGACGTGACGGTCCGCGAGGGACGCATCGTGCAGGTCGGGAAGGGGAATGGCGAAGCGGAAAAGGGGAAAGGGCTCCGCCCCGAGGCCCAGGTCCGTGATTGTCGCGGCTGCCTCGTCATGCCCGGTCTCATCCAGGCCCACGTGCATCTCTGCCAGACGTTGTTCCGCGGGCTCGCCGACGACCTGCCGCTCGAGGACTGGTTGGTGCGCCGCATCTGGCCGCTCGAGGCCGCACACACGGAAGAAACGGTGTATGCCTCCGCCCTGCTCGGCGCCGCGGAGCTGCTGCTCGGCGGCACCACGGCGATCCTCGACATGGAGACGGTACGCCACACGGGGGCGGCGTTCCGCGCGCTGGAGCGGATCGGCATCCGCGCGACGGTCGGCAAGTGCCTGATGGACGTGCACCCCGAGGGCGCGCCGAGCGACCTCGCCGAGTCGACTGACGACGCGCTGACGGACGCCGCGGCGCTGGCCCAGCGCTGGCATGGGTCCGCCGAGGGCCGGCTACGCGTCTGTTTCGCCCCCCGGTTCGTCCCGAGCTGCTCGGGTCCCTTGCTCCGCGCGGCGAGTGATCTGGCGGAGCGGTTCGACGCGCAGCTGCACACCCACGCGGCGGAAACGATCGTGGAGCGCGAGACGGTGCTTCGGACCACGGGCCTCGAAGAGATCGCCTACCTGGACTCGGTCGGTATCGCGGGCCGACGGGCAGCCCTCGCGCACTGCGTCTGGATCGACACGCACGAGATGGATCGCCTGGCTCGTCAGGGAACCACGGTGGTGCACTGTCCCTCCTCGAACTTGAAACTCGCGAGCGGAGTGGCGAAGATCCCCGAGATGCTCGCCGCCGGGTGCCACGTGGCCATCGGTGCCGATGGCGCCCCCTGCAACAACGGGCTCGATGCCTTCGCCGAAATGCGCCTCGCCGCCCTGATCCAGAAGCCACGCCTCGGCGCCGGCGCGCTCCCCGCCGCTCAGGTGCTCGAGCTCGCGACGCTGGGTGGCGCCCGCGCCCTCGGGCTCGAGGACGAGATCGGCCGCATCGCACCCGGGAGGCGGGCCGATCTGGTGGTGCTGGACCTGTCCGAGCCGCACCTCCATCCGCTGTTGGGCGACCCGGTCTCGCGCATCGTGTACTCGGCCCGCGCAAGCGACGTCCGGGACGTGTTCGTCGAGGGACGCCCGGTCGTGCTCGGACACGAGCTCCTGACGGCGCCGGTCGACCACATCGTGCGCGAGGCCGATCGGGCCGCCGCCGAACTGCATCGCCTGGCGAGGCTCGCGTAATGCTCGCCGGCCTGGCGCTCGCGCTGACGGTCGCGGTGCAGGGTCCCCCCCCAGACTCCGGTGCCGCACTGTTCGCATCGTGGTGCAAGTCGTGTCACGGCGCGGACGGCCGCGGCACGCCCGCGGCGAGCACCCGGCTCGAAGTGCCGCCCGCGGACCTGCACGAGTGCAAGGGCTCGACGGCCGAGACCGAAGATCGCTGGGTGAGGATCGTCACCCAGGGGGGCGCGGCATTCGGGCTGTCGCTCGACATGCCGGCCTTTGGGGAAGCCGGAACGCCCGCCCAGATCCGTGCCGTCGTGCGCTACGCGCGCTCGTTGTGCGGCGAGCAGGGCTGGCCGCCGGGGGAGCTGAACTTCCCGCGGGCGTTCCTCGCGGAAAAGGCCTACCCGGAAGACGAAGTCGTCATCACCGATCAGGCCCGCGGCCAGGAGTACATCTACGAGCACCGCCTGGGCAAGCGGTTCCAGTTCGAGGCCAGCGCGCGCACGGCGCTCGACGGGCAGGCGCAGGCGTTCGATGGCGTGACCGGCGCGCTCAAGTACAACGTGTGGAACAGTCTCGAGCGGCGCGCGCTCGTGAGCCTCGGGCTCGAGGCCACGCCGCCTCTGGGACGCCAGGACGTGTGGGAGGTGGAGCCGTTCCTCGCGTTCGGCGCCCATCCCCGCCGCGCGCTCGTGGTGCAGGGAGAAGTCGTCAGCACGTGGGAAGAGTCGGATGGATTCAGCGGGATGTCGTATCGGCTCGGGGTCGGGCACGAGCTCGGCCGCTTCGTGCCCATGCTCGAGGCCGGCTGGACCGTACCGACCACAGGCGAGCGCGCGTTGTCGTTCTACCCGCAGGTGTGGATCCGGCTCTCGCGGCTCGGACACGTGGCGGGCTCGTGTGGCGCCGAGCTCCCGGCCGTTGGCCCCGAGCCGCGCCACCCACGGCTGATCGCGTTCGTGTTGTGGGACTTCGGGGACGCGTCGCTATTCCGAGGCTGGTAGGCTCGCGCCGTTCACGTTGAACCGCTGAATCGTAGCGGTCAGTTTCGCGGCGGCGACGGCGAGCTCCTGCGACGTCGTGGTGAGCTCGCCGAGCGACGCGAGCTGCTGCTGGGTCGCCGCCGAAGTCTGGACCGCCCCCTGCGCCGCCGTCTCGGCGATGCCGGCGACCTCCTCCATGCGCCGCGCCACCTCGCGGATCCGGCCCGTTTGGCCTTCGGTCTCGCCCGCCAGGACGGCGGCGAACTGGACCGTGGCGTTCAAATCGCCGAAGATGGCGTCCAGCGCCTGGCGGACGGCCGCGGACACGGCGCCGACGCCCTGCGCCGTACGGCGGCCTTCCTCCATGGCGCCGAGTAGCTGGGTGATCTGGTCCTGCGTGTGGCGGACGCGCGAGCGGACCTCGTCCGCGGAGCGGGCGCTCTGCTCGGCGAGCTTGCGCACCTCATCGGCCACCACGCGGAAGCCCAGCCCATGCTGGCCGGCCCGCGCCGCTTCGATCGCCGCGTTCAGGGCTAGCAGATCGGTCTGGCTCGCGATCCGGGTGATCGCATCCACCAGCTTGCCGATCTCGCGCGAGCCCAGCTCGAGCGTGGCGGCGGCGCGCGACACCTGGTCGAGGTGATCCACAAGAGTGACGAGCAGCTCGCTCGCCCGGGCGATCTCCTGACCGTGGCGGCGCGCCTGCTGTGCGACGCCCGCGATCTGACGCTCCGCGTCCTGGGCGCGGGCATGCAGCTGCGAGGCCACGGCGGCGGCGGCCTCGGAGTCGGCCCGCCCGTGTCCAATCAGCTCGCGCTGCCGCTCGGCACCGCGCGTGAGGCCCTGCGTGGTCGTCGAGATTCCCTGCGAAGCGGCCTGCAGCTCACGGGCCGACGCCGACAGCTGCTGCGCCATGGCGGCCAGCTCCTGACCCTGGCGCTGCACCTGCCGCACGATGGCGGCGATCCCGTCGGTGGTCCGGTTCACGCTCACGCCGAGGTACCCGAGCTCGTCGGGAGCGTCGTCCGGCGCCCGCGCCGTCAGATCGCCCGTCTCGAGCCGGGCGAACGTGGTGCGGGTGGCGCGCAGCCGCGCGACGATGCGCGAGAGCAAGGGCACGAGCGCCGCGCTCGTGACGACCAGAACCAGCGTCTCCTGCAGAGACGCGCTCCACGACCAGCCTGGGGCGCCTTGGCTCGTGCGGACGGCCGTGACGAGCGCGAAGCCCGTCAGGTTGAGCACCAGGGCCTGCCAGGCTTCGTTCCGGCCCAGGGAGAGCGCGGCCTGGAGCGGGGCGATCAGATACACCACGTACAGGAGATGCCCCGTCGGTCCGACGGCGTAGACGACCGCGGAGATCATGGCGGCGCCCACGGCGATGGTGGCGTGCGCGAACCACGGGGGGAGCTCGGCGGATCGCGCGACGCGGGTCATCGCATAGTTGACCGCGGCGAACACGACGGTGAATCCGAGAACGAACGACCAGGCGAGGGGCACCAGGCCGGCGAGCCGGATGGCGGTGAGCAGCACGACGCCGAGACCGAGCACCCTCCAGCGCCCCCGCGTGCTCGACAGGACGTACTGGCGTTGCTTGGTGCGGTCTTCGGCGGCGAGCTGCTGGGCGAAATCGGCCGCGTCGGACATGGCGGGAATCTACATCCGGAACAGATAACTCAGCTTGAGGAAGAACCCGTCCCCGGTGCGGCTCAGGTCGCGGAACCGGAACGCGTCCGCCTCGGTGAGCGACGCGCCGTAGCCGAGAAAGACCACCGTGCCCGGCGTCGGCTTGTAGGAAAACAGGACGTCGTTGCGGAAATCGTTCGTGACCACCGGTGGCGCCGCACTGCCGTTCACGAGCAGCGGCTGCCCCGTATGCGGGTCGACGAGCGCGACCTGATCCTCCGCGAAGTACTGGCCGATGTAGCGCACGAAAATGGCGCGCGTGAGCTGGTACTCGAGCTTCAGCCGCGGGATGTTCGCCGTCAGAAAGCGGCTGCCGTCGCGCGCGCGGGTGAGGCGCTGGTGCACCCAGCGTGCCTCGAGCCGGAGCGCGGGCGTCGGGCGCAGGGCGGCGACGGTGGTCACGGCGACCTGGCGCCCTTCGGATGCCTCGGGAAAGATGGCCGCCGCCGAATAACCCACCACCACGCTGCCCGACACGGCCCGGTTCGGTGTGCTCACGATGAACGCCGCGCCGGGGAGGTGATACAGGTCGTGCGGGACGGCGAAGGGAACGGCGCCGACCATGTAGCCCGCGTAGTCCGCGGCATCGAAGCCGAAGTGGTCGAGGGTGAGCGTGACCTGCGCCTGCCACCCGCCGCGCAGGTTCGCCACGAAGAAGCTCTGCAGCGTGTCTTCGATCGTGCGGTGCAAGCGGCCGAAGTCCGCGTAGCGCCAGATGGGGGCGAATCCGACGATGGCGGTGAACTGCTCGACCAGCGCTCCCGGGCGGCCGTACCAGCTGAAGCGGTTGTAGGTCCGGCCGACAACGACGTCGGTGCGATTCACGAACCCGCTCGTGTCCTGGAAGCTCCGCTCGATGCCGAGCAGCTCGAAGTGGTTGCCGTACGCGCGACCGGTGCGGTCGCCGAAGGTGACGGTCCACAGCTTGCCCGCGTGGCCGGCGCCCGGGTCACGAGTCCACGAGCTCGCGACCTGCACTTCCGAGAACCAGATCTTACGCCACACGACGTGGGCGTCGATGCCCAGTACGCGGTTGTAGTCATCGCCGTCGGTGCGGTCGGTGTAGGCCACGCCCAGCGTGGACGTCGGTCCCAGGTCGCGCCGCAGGCGCAGCATGTTGTAGATCGGGTGCGCGCCCGTGGCCGACTGGTCGCTGTTGTCGACGGCGCCGAGGTAGGCGATTCCGGTGCCGCCGACCTTGCCGGCGAGCTTGGCGCCGAACACGGGCTGCACGATGCGGCGCGTGTAAATCAGGCTGTTGGGCGTGTCGAACTGCTCGAGGCCCTCGAGGAAGAAGGGTCGCTTCTCCGGGTAGAACAGGGCGAACCGCTGGTTCAGCGTCACCTGGCCGACGTCGGCCTCGACCTGCGAAAAGTCCGGGTTGGCCGTCGCGGTCGCCCCGAGGTTCTGTGTGACGCCCCAGCGCAGGTTGCCCGCGACTTCGGGCGTGCCGCGATAGTCGTAGCCCGGCGTGGTCGGCGCCCCGTCCACCTTGGTGGTGAACTCGGGCGTGAGGTCGAGCACCAGGCCCCGCCGCAGCGCCCCGAGGCCGACCAGGCGGCCCGACTGAATGAGAAAGCTCGCGTTGGCGCGGACCGCGGGGGTCCAGGTTTCCTCGTAGCCCGAGTGCTGCACCGAGCGCAGCACCTGGATGCCCCAATCCTGGGGATCGGCGCTCTGGTAGCGCAGGCTCTTGAAGGGAATCCGCACCTCCACCTCGTAGCCCCGGTCGGTCACGCGACCGCGCGATTCGTAGACATAGTCCGGGTTCAAGTCGATGGTCGCGTCGAACCTGCCGCCCGCGCTCGGGCCCCCGGCGGCGCCGGCGGCGACGCCGTCGCTCCACACGCCGTCCTCCTGCACACCCAAAGGATTCACGGCGAACATCGTGGCGCGGCGGTGGTCGAGGTAGGTATCGAGCAGGATGGCGACGTGGTCGTCCGCGTCGATGTTATCGCGGTCGGCGAGCGTGGCGCGCACCACCTTGCCGTGCCGCTCGAACGCGCGGATGCCGAAGTAGATCGCGTCGGGCGCGTACCAGACCAGCACCTCGGTCGAGTCCTCCGCGGGGCGCCCGTCCACCGGACGGTACTCCGAGAATCCCGTGAGGCGGGCAGCCCGGCGCCACACCGGCTCGTCCAACACGCCGTCGATCTTCGCCTCGACCTCGAAGCGCGGGATGCGCGCGTCGAGCTGCTTCGCCAGGCCATTGTAGACGGGACCGGAATCGGTGGCGACGCCCTGGAGCACAAGGAGGAGAACGAGCATGTCGGAAAAGATACAAGTCGGAACGCGGAATGCGGAACGCGGAACAGGCGGGCCGACGTCGGGGCCCGACCTACGAATCGTCAGCGCGTCGTGCTGTTCCGCGCTCCGCGTTCCGAGTTCCGCATGCTATTCGTATCTCAACGCGATGATCGGATCGAGGCTCGCCGCCCGGCGGGCCGGCCAGATGCCGAAGAACAACCCCACCGCGGCGCTGAACACGAAGGCGAGGAGGATGGCGAGCGGGGAAATCAGCGTATTCCAGTGTGCGATCCGCGACAGCACGATGGCGCCGCCCGAGCCCAGCACCACGCCGATCAGACCGCCCAAGAGACACAACACCAGCGCCTCGACCAGGAACTGGAACATGATGTTGAACCGCGTGGCGCCCAACGCCTTGCGGACCCCGATCTCGCGGGTGCGCTCGGTGACCGACACGAGCATGATGTTCATGATGCCGATGCCCCCGACGAGCAGGCTCACCGCCGCGATCCCCGCGAGGAGGTACTTGAACGTATCCGTGGTCTGCTGCAGCGTCGCGAGGATGTCGGTCTGGTTGCGGATCTGGAAGTCGTCGTCCTGGCCTGGCCGGATCTTGTGCTGGCGCCGGAGCACGCGCTCGATCTCGATCATGGCGAGGTTCATCGACTCGAGATCGTTCGCCTGTACCGTGATCGAGCGCAACCGGTCGGTCCCGATGACGCGGTAGCGGGCCGTCTGCAGCGGGATGAGGATCTGCTCGTCGGGGTTGAAGAACGAGCCCTGCGAGCCCTTTTCGGACAAGGCGCCGACGATCTCGAAGGTGATGCCGCGGATCAGGAGCTGCTGCCCGATCATTGCGTCGCGGTTGGAATTGAGCAGCGTCGGGACGGCGCTGCCGATCACCGCCACCCGCCGCCGCGCCGCATCGTCGCCCGCGGTGAACATGCGGCCCGCCGTGATCGAGTAATTGTGGACGGTGACGTAGTTCGGCGTGGTGCCGACGACGTTCACGTTGATGTTCTGGTCGCCCTTTTGCACCTGGAGGTTGTTGCTCAGCTCGGGCACGACCGCGCTCACGTAGCGCGCGTTGTTCGCGAGCGCCGTGTCGTCGTCCATGGTGAGGCTCACACGGTTACCGCTGGCGACGCCGCGCATGAAGCTCTGGCCCGGATACACGCTCAACAGCGTGGGCCCGAGCGCCTGGATGCGGTCCTGGACGGACTTCTGCGCCCCCGAGCCGAGCGCGATCATCGTGATCACCGCGCCCACGCCGATGATGATGCCCAGCATAGTGAGCAGCGAGCGGAGCTTGTTCGCCCGCAGCGCCTCGAGCGCCACCATGACGATCTCGCCCAGGAGCATCGCTAGCGCGCCCCTGCGCCCGTGAGCACGAGCACCGTATCCTTCTCCGCCAGGCCCCCCGTCACCTCGATGTAATCCTGATCGGTGAGCCCGGTGGCGATCGACACGGGCACGATCTTGCCGCCCCGCAGGGCGAACACGATGTAGCCGGGACCGGGCGTCGCGGCCGGCGGGGGTGCCGAAACGGTGTGCCGCCCGCCGCTCCGCCGCACCTCGGCGGCGTGCAGCTTACCGCCGTCCCGCGTCGTGTCGGCGCTCGCGCGCGGCGCGTCCGCCGGCGCCGCGAGCTGCCGTGCGACCGCCAGCGAATCGAGCCCGAGCACGCTCGCCGCGGACGCGACGTCCTTGGGCGTACGCAACGCGGCGTTGGGCACGGCGAGCACGCCCTGGCGCTGCCCGATATGAATCTCGACTTCGGTGTTCATCCCCGGTTTGAGCACGTGCTCGGGGTTGGGGATGTTCACTTCCACCGGGAACATCGTCACGTTCTGGCTCACCTGCGCCTGCGGTTCGATCTTGAGGACGATGCCGTCGAAGGTGCGGTGGGGGAAGGCATCGACACTGATTGTCACCGCCACCCCCGGCTGCACCTTGCCGACGTCTGTTTCGTCCACCAGCGCCGACACCTGCACCGTGTCGAGGTTCGCCATCTTGAGGATGACGGTGCCGCCCCCCACGTCGTTGGTGGGGCTCGAAATCACCGTGCCGAGCACGGCGTCCAGCTCGAGCACGGTGCCGTTGATCGGCGCGCGGACGTGCGTGTCCTGCATGGCGTCCTTGGCGGTCTGGAGGTTCGCCTGCGCCGTGGCGACCGCGGCCTGCGCCGTAGCCGAGGCGAGCCGGGCGGAGTCGAGTCCCGCCTGCGTGATCGACTGGCTCTGGAACAGGGCCTCGCTCCGCTTGAGCTGCGCTGTTGCGGTCTCGAGCTGTGCCTGCGCCACCCCGAGGTTCGCCTCGGCCTGCGTCAGGTTGCTCTGCGGAATGCGCGGGTCGATCCTGGCCAGCAGCTGACCCTGCTTCACCTCATCGCCGGTCTGCACCGGCTCCTCGAGGATCTCACCCGACGCCTTGGACTTGACGCTCAACGTGAGAATCGGTTGGATCACGCCCGAGGCCGTGGCCGAGACCACGATGTCGCGGTGCTCGACGGGGATCTTCTGGTACGGCGGGGCTGGCTGCGCCTTGGCGCAGGCCGAGAGGCCCGCGAGCAGCGCAATCATGGCGGCCTTCACCTCGACCCGCCGCTCTGCTGCCGCAGCCCGGGCAGCCCGCCGCCGGTCACGTTCTGGAACCGCTGGCGGAACTGCTGCTGCGCCTGCACCAGCGAGGCGCTCGGCAGCACCAGCACGGTGTCGCGCTCCGTCACCCCGCTCGTCACCTCGACATAATCCTGGTCGGTGAGCCCGGTCTTGATGGGCGCAGCCACGACCTTGCCGTCCCGCAGCGCGAACACGACGTAGTTCTGGTTGTTTCGGGTCTGCCGCTGCTGCCGGAGCTTTGGTCTCGGCGCCCGGCCGAACACGTTGCTGAGCAGCCCGCGGTCGGCCGGCGTGGGCTCGGCACCGCTGCGCATCCGCTTGAGGGCCGCCTGGACCTGCTGGGGCGTCACACCGGGTGGGAGAGTGACCGTCTGCCCGTTCGGCAGCGTGACCGTCCGCGCGCCGCCGCCCCCGCCGCCCCCGCCGGCCGCGGCCGTGTCGCGCCCGGTGCGCCCGCCGGTGTCCGCGGACTGCCCGGCAGCGATCTGCTGCGCCACGGTGAGCGAATCGAGCCCCAGCAGGCCGGCTGCGGAGGCGACGTCGCGCGGCGTCCGCAGCGCGGCATTGGGCACGGCCAGCACGCCCGGCCGCCGTCCGGTGGGGATCCTCACCTCGGTGTTCATACCCGGCCTGAGCAGGTGGCCGGGGTTGGGGACGGCGATGAGCACCGGGAACATGGTGACGTTCTGTACGACTTGTCCCTGCGGAAGCACCTTCGAAACGGTGCCCTGGAACGCCCGGTTGGGATAGGCGTCGACGTTGATGGTGGCCGGCATCCCCGGCTGCACCCGCGCGATATCCGTCTCGGCGACGAGCGCCGAATCTTGCACGCTGTCGAGGCTCGCCATCTTGAGAATGACCGTGCCGCCGCCCAGCGTCGGGCTCGAGATCACGGTGCCGCGCACGGCGTCGAGCTCGAGCACGGTGCCGGTGATGGGCGCCCGCACGTGCGTGTCCTCCATGGCGTCCTTGGCGGTCTGCAGATTCGCCTCGGCGTCGACGGCCGCCGCGTTGGCCGTGGCAAAGGCGAGCTTGGCCCGCTCGTAGTCGGTCTCGGCGAGCGACCCGCTCTTGAACAGGGCCTCGCTCCGCGTCAGCTGCGCCTTGGCGTTGTCGAGCTGCGCGTGGGCCTTCTCGACGCTGGCCTGCGCCTGGATCAGGTTGTTTTGTGGTAGGCGCGGGTCGATGGTGGTGAGCAGCTGTCCCTTTTTGACTTCGTCCCCGGTCGCCACCGGCTGGCTGATGATCTCGCCCCAGGCTTTCGACTTCACGCTGAACAGGAGCACCGGCCGGATCAGGCCCTGGCTGATCACCGTGACGACGACGTCGCGGCGCTCGACGGGGACCTTCTCGTAGAGCGGTGCGGTCTGCGCCTTCTGGCAGGCGAGGGCGAGCAACGCGAAGGGAGCGACTGCGAAGCGACGGCTCACGTCACCCGCTCCATTTTCTCGTCGCGCGCGATGAGGCCGTCGCGCAGGTGGATCTGGCGGAGCGCGTGCGCGGCGATGTCTGACTCGTGCGTCACCAGTACGATGGTCTGGCCGGTGTCGTGCAGCTGCTCGAACAACTTCATGATCTCCTCGCCGGTGGCCGAGTCGAGATTGCCCGTGGGCTCGTCGGCGAGCAGGATCGACGGGTCGTTCACGAGGGCGCGGGCGATCGCGACGCGCTGGCGCTGACCCCCCGACAGCTCGTTGGGGCGGTGCTCCATGCGGTCGCCGAGGCCGACGTGCTCCAGCGCCTGCGCGGCCTTTTCGCGCCGCGCGCGCGCGGGCATCCCCGCGTAGATCAGCGGCAACTCCACGTTGTGGAGGGCGCTTGCCCGGGGGAGCAGGTTGAACGTCTGGAACACGAACCCGATCTCCTTGTTACGGATCCGGGCCAATTCATCGTCCGACAAATCGCTCACCTTCTGGCTGTTGAGCCAGTATTCTCCCGCCGTCGGCGTGTCGAGGCAGCCGATCAGGTTCATGAGCGTGGACTTTCCGGAGCCCGACGGGCCCATGACGGCCACGAACTCGTTGCGCTTGATCTGGATGTTCACGCCGCGCAGCGCGCGCACCACCTCGCCCCCCATGTCGTAGTCGCGCGTCAGCTTGTGGGTGAGGATCACGACGTCGGGCAGCGGCGTGTCGCCGGTGCGGAACGTGGTCAACTCGACGCTCGTCATAGCGCGTGCCCCACGATCGCCTCGAGCTGCGCGCGGGCGATCAGATAGTTGTAGCGGCTCTGTACCTGGCTGACCTGCGCCTGCGTGAGGTTGGCCTGGGCCGTGAGCAGGTCGAGCAGCGTGCCCGCGCCGAGGCGGTAGCGCTCCTGCTGGACGCGGACGGCTTCGGTGGCGGCGGCGACGTCCGCGCCGGCGATGGCGATCTGGGCCCAGGAAGTGAACAGAGCGGCGAGCTGCTGGGTGTACTGGGCATTCACTTGCCGGCGCGCGTCCGCCGCCTGGGCCAGGGCGACGTCATGCAGAACGCTCGCGGAGACCTGGGCCTGCTCACGCCCGAAGCCGTTGAAGAGGGTCCACGACAGACCGAACCGCCACGTGAAGGTCTCCAGGTAGCCATTGAAGAACGGCAGCTGGGGGGAGCCGGTGCCGGTGCGGTTGTTGTTGTAGGACAGGATCACGGACGGCCAGTATTGCGATCGGGTACTCCACACCTGGGCACCTGCGGCGCTCGCCTGGGCTTCGGCTTGCCTGACGAGGGGCGCAGTCTGGAGCACCGAGGGGCGCAGCGTGGTCGTGTCCGGGAGCGGTGGAAACGCCGAGTCCGGCACAGCGCGTACGAGCTGGTCCACGCCGACCTGACGTCCGAGATTGGCCTGGGCCGTGGCGAGATTGGCCTGTCCCTGGAGCAGGGCGAGCAGTGCGTTGCCGAGGTCGACGGTGGACGTCAGCGTGTCCGAGCGTGTGGCGGCCCCAGCCTGGAACTTGTTCACGGCTGTCTGCAACTCCGCCTTGGCACGCTCCACCTGAGCTTGAGCGACGCGCACCAGTTCCTCATTCGCAAGGGCAGTAAAGAAGACTTGAGCAGTCGTTGCGGTCACCTGGAAGCGCTGGTTTACGAACCCGGCGGCGGCAGCGTCCTGCGTGGCGGACGCGACGCGCAGATTGGCGAATCGGCTGAATCCGTCGAACAGGATGAGGCTCGCGGATAAACCCCCTGCGTACGAGTACCCGGGCTGAAGCGCCTGGGTGCTGCTGTTCGGATCGAAGCGCGCCTGGTTGCTGCGCGTCGCCGAAGCGCTGGTGTTCACCGTCGGCAGGAACGCTCCCCAGGCGCTACGCCCGCTCGCGCCCGCGTTGCGCTGATCGCCGCGCGCCTGGACCATCGCGGGCTGGACGTCGAGCGCCCGCCGCACGGCTTCCTGGAGGGTGATCTGGAGCGCGGCTTGCGGCACGACGGGCGCTTGCTGCCCAGCAAGCCCCGTCGCGACGGCCGCCGAGAAGATTCCCGCAACGATGCCCCGCCGCACGCGCGTCATTTCTTTGGTCCGCCCGAATCGCTCTTGGCCCGTTCTCTCTGATGCCGATGCCGGGCGACAAGGTCGCGGTAGGTGGCCTGCTGCCCGGGGGTGAGCCGGCGCGAGACCTCGGAATCCATGGCGGCGCGCAGCGTGTCGAACCGGGGGCGCACCATTTCCCACGCCTCGCTCATGCGCGCGTAGTGGCGCTGCAGGATGGCGTGCACCGAGTCGCGCTGCGGGGGCGTGAGCCGCAGCTCGCCGTTCAGCTCGGCCATGAGACGCTCGACGCCGTGCGCCCGCTCGGGCGCGGCGGCGGACGCGTAGCGGACCCACAGCGCCCGGCCGCCGACGCCGACGGCGACTCCGGCCCCGAACGTCGCGGCCAGGAGCGCCACAGCCCTTGTGATTGAACGGTTCAACATGGCGGCCCTTCCTCTAATTGCCGATGACGGAGGCGAGCACGATCTCGACCTCTCCAGGGTGCGCCGGGGGCGCCATCAACGCGTCGTACACCGACGGCCGCGCGGCGGGCGCCGCGGTGGCGCGGCCCACCAGGTAGCCGGCGGCGAGCGCCACGAACACGGCGGCGGCAACGCCGGCGCGTGCCCAACGGGCCAGCACGGCATCCCACGAGGCGACACGCACCTCACTGGCGCGCGCCAGCACGCGCGCGACGAACGGGGCTGCGTCACCCGGGTCCAGCGCCCGTCGCAGCGCGTCCCCGAGCGCCGTGTCGGGTCGGTGATCGAACGGCATCGCTTCTTTCATGCCTCCTCCTTCCAGTCCACGAGCAACGCGCGCAGCCGACGCCGCGCGTGAAACACCTCCGATCGCACGGTCCCCTCCGGGATACCGAGCACCGCTGCGATCTCCGCGTGCGAGTAGCCTTCCACGTCGAACAGCACGACCGCGACGCGCCGCCGCTCGGGCAGCTCGGCCAGCGCCTGCCGCAGCCGCTCGCCCAGCGCCCGCTGCTCGGCCGCCGTGTCGGGCCGGGGGCCGCCGGCCGCGAGCCCCGGGTCGAGCGGCTCGACGCGCCGCACCGTGCGACGGCGGCGGCGATCGGTCGCGGCGTTGGAGACGATGCGCAGCAGCCAGGGACCGAACGGACGCCGCGGGTCGTACTGGTCGAGCTTCACGAGCGCCGACAGCATGGCGTCCTGAGCGGCGTCATCCGCGTCCTCGGGGTTCCCGAGCACCGCCCGGGCCACGCGGCGCGCCACGCCGGCGTAGCGCTCGACGAGCACGCCAAAGGCCGCGCGGTCCCCCGCGGCCGCCCGGGTCACTAGGTCCGCCTCGTCCTGTTGAGCTATACGCGCAGCCCGCTGGGGGGGTTGGGGATCAGCCATCGTCCGCGTCCCGGGCACGGCGCCGCTCGAAGGCGTACCACCCGAACACCAGTGCCAGGGCGAACGCTCCCGCCGCGAGCACGCCGGACATGACACGGGGGAAGGCGGCCAACAGGATCCCGACGCCGGCGCAGGCGAGCGCGGCGGTCGAGGCGATGGCGCGACGCAACCCGCCCGCCACGCGGCGCAACGCCACCACCGCGACCGCGCCGAGCTCGTACCCCGAGCGCTTGTGCGGCAGGTCTCCGGCGGGCTCGCTCTGCGCCGCCGGCGCGTCCACCAGCCGGGGCGGCAGCAACCGCCGGCGGGCCTGCAGCACGATTTCGCGGCTGGAGGCGAGATCGCGCCGGAACTGGTTGGCCAGCTCGCCCGTCAGCGCCTCGCACTCGGCCGCGAGGTCGAGCTCGTAGTTCGTGAGCAGGCTCGACACGTTCAGGTTACTCGAGCCGACGCGGGCCCAGCGGCGATCCACGAGCATGGTCTTCGCGTGGATCATCGGACCCCCGTACTCGAACACGCGCACGCCGGCGCGCAGCAAGTCGCGATAGCCGACCCGCGTGAAATTGCGGAGGATGGGGAGGTCGCTCGCCCCGGGCACGAGCAGCCGCACGTCCACGCCGCTCCGCGCCGCGTCGATCAGGCTGGCGTACAGTGGCGCGGGGGCGATCAGGTAAGCGTCGGTGATCCACAACCGCTCGGCGGCGCTCGCGGCGAGCAGCTCCACGGTGCGATACACGCGGGCCCGGCCGGGCATGCCCTCCACCACGCGCACGATGGAGCTGCCGCACGGCGCCGGATCGGACGCGAGCTCTTCGGCCGGGAGCGCCGGCCCGGCGCGGGTCCAGATGCGGGCGAAGGCGCCGTCCAGCGCCGCGGCCGCCGGTCCGGAGACGGCCACCATGGTGTCACGCCACGGCCGGCGTCCGCGGGAGGGGTCCCCCGCCCACTCGTCGCCGATGCACAGACCGCCGATCATGGCCCACCCACCGTCGGTGGCGAGCAACTTGCGGTGGTCGCGTTGCGGCAGCTCGAAGGGGCGCGGCGCGAGCAGGGGATGGAACGCCCGCACCTCGACGCCCGCCTGCCGCAGCCCGCGCCAGAAGCGACGCGACGTGCCGAGCGAGCCGAGCGCGTCATACAGCACGCGCACCCGTACGCCCGCGCGCGCCCGTTCGGCGAGCGCTTCCGCGAAGCGCCGGCCCGTCGCGTCGTCGCGGATGATGTAATTCTCGAAGTGGATCGTAGCGCGTGCCGCGGCGATCGCGGCGACCATGGCATCGAGCGCACGCGGGCTGTCGGGGTAATGCTCCAGACGGTTCCCGCCGATCGGCCGCGCACCGGCCGCCCGGTCGATCGCCCGGCTCAGCTCGTTCGGCGGCGCGGGCGCGACCCGATTCTCGGCCGCCGCCACCCTGGGTGAGGCGCTCACCCCACCGGCGCGGTCGATGCGCCCATGCCGAGCGCGCCCTCCACCGGACGGAGCGCCTGGATGACGAAGGCGATGTGCTCGTCCAGCGGCACTCCCAGCTCCTCCGCTCCCTGGCGCACTTCGTCGCGGTTCACGCCCTTCGCGAACGCCTTGTCCTTGAGCTTTTTCTTCACCGACGACACCTCGAGGTCCGCGAAGCTCCGGGAGGGCCGTACCAGCGCGCACGCCACCAGGAACCCGCACAGCTCGTCCACCGCGAACAGCGTCTTCGCGAGCGGCGTATCGCGCGGCACGCCGGTGTAGGTCCCATGCCCGAGGATCGCGCGGCACAACGCGTCAGGCATACCCTTCTCGCGCAGCAGGCGCACGCCCCACGACGGATGGCCCTGGGTGGGCGAATGCTCGGGGTTGGGGAATTGCTCGTAATCGAAGTCGTGCAGCAGCCCCACGACCCCCCACGTCTCGGGGTCCTCGCCGTGCTTCCGGGCGTAGGCACGCATCGCCGCCTCGACGGCCCGCATGTGCTGGCGCAACGAGGCGGATTTGGTATGCTCGTGCATCAGGTCCAGCGCTTCTTCGCGGGTCATCGTTCCGGCTCAGTGTCCACCTGCCAGCGCTCCGCCCACAGCTCCGCCATGAGCAGGGGCCACAGTCTGCGGGCGTGGTTCCGCTTACCAGACCGGTGCTCGGCCAGCAGCCGCGCCGTGGGCGCGCCCGGGAACAGCCGGGGCGCCGTGAGGTGACGCTCGGCGAGCGCCGCCAGACCGGTGTTGAGCCACCGCGCCACCGGCACCGACAGGCCGCGCTTGCGGCGGCGGATCACGTCGCCCGGCACCAGCCCCCGCGCCGCTTCCTTTAATATCGCCTTGGTGGTGAAGCCGCGCACCTTGAGCGCCGCCGGCAGCGGCAGCGCCAGCTCCATCACCGCGAGCAGACGGTTCAACGACGGCTCGCCGGGGAACCCGTCCAGCAGATCGTTCCCCCACGCGACCGTGCGCGCGTCCGGCCCCAGTGCGCCGAACCAGGTGAGATGCCGCTCGAGCGGCGGCAGCTCGGCCGCCGCCACCAGCTCCTTCAGCAGGAATTCGATCGTGACCTTCCCCGTCGAGGTGGGGAGCTGATTCACGATCCAGGCGAGCGCCGCCCGGCCGGGGATTCTCCGGTACAGCCCGGCTGCTTTGTGTCCCAGGTACGTGGGGTAGCCGCCGAACAGCTCATCCGCGCCCTCACCCGAGAGCACGACCTTGACATGTTCGCGGGCCGCCTCGGCCAGGAGGAAGGTGGGCAGGATGGCGGGATCGCCCATCGGCTCGGCCAGCGACCGCGTGACGACGTCGAACGCGCGCGCGAGCGCGGGGCCGTCCGCAGTGACGACATGGTGGATAGTGCGGATCGAATGGGTCACCGTTTCCGCGTAGCCGCTTTCGTCATAACCGGGCTCGGCGAATTGCACGGAATAGGTGTGGATACGCTCGCCCGCCATGACGCGGGCCGCCGCCGCCGCGAGCAGCGAGGAATCGAGCCCGCCGCTCGTGAATACGCCGACAGGCACGTCGGACATGAGCTCACGCTCCACGGACGCGAGCAGCACGTCGCGCAACGCGGCGGGACCATCGAGCCGTGGCGGAGCGGCGGCCGCGGCGGCGGGATCCCAATAGCGGCGCAGCGTGACGCCGCTCCGGTCGACGACGAGCAGGTGCGCCGGCGGGAGCTTGGAGATCCCCGTGAGCATCGTGAGCGGCGCGGGGACGTAGCCGAGGGCGGCATACAGGGCGGCGGCGCGCGGGCTCACGCGGCGCGGCTGGTCGGGATAGACGAGCAGCGCCTGCACCTCGGAGGCAAACCGCACCTCGCCCGCCACCTCCGTCCAGAACAGCGGCTTCTCGCCGGCGCGGTCCCGCGCGAGGATCAGGCGCCCGCGCCCGTCGTCCCACAGGGCGAGTCCGAACATCCCCTCGAGCCGCGCCACCGCGTCCAGGCCGAGCCGTTGGTATAGCGGCACGATCGTCTCGATGTCGCCCGACGAGCGGAACGGATAGCCCGCGCGCGTGCCTTCGTTGCGCAGCGCCGGGGCGTTGTAGATCTCGCCGTTGCAGATCATCCAGATCGTGTGGTCGGGACTCTGGAACGGCTGGTCGCCGGTCGTCAGGTCCATGATGGCGAGGCGGCGGGCGCCCAGGCGGGCGCGCTCGTGCCCCACGATCCGCTCGCCGTCGGGCCCGCGGTGCGCGAGCGCTGCGGCCATCGCGCCGAGGCAGCCGGGATGCTTGAGCGGGGCGCCGGAGAGCGAGACGGCGCCGAAGATGCCGCACATTACCGCCCGCCCCCTCCCCGGCCTCGGAGAGGTTTGGGAGGTTGAGGAGGTTGAGGAGCTTGGGCAGGGCGACACGGCCCGTACGCCGCGTAGTGGCTGTCCGCGGCGAGCAACGGCAGGGCGGCGCCGAGAGTCTCCCGCACCTCGCGGTTGCCGGCGCCCGCGAGAAACACGGTGGGGACGGGGCAGCGGGCCAGTGCCTCGCGCCAGTAGCCCGCGGGGAGCAGCGGCGATCCCGGGGCGTCACGCAACCGCTCCACGTTGTCCGCGATGTAGGTGCTCGTGAGCTCGGCGCCGGTGGGAGTCGCGACCGCCACGGGGCGACCGAGATAGAAGGGGAGCGACGGCGGGTAGGCCAGAACGCCGAGCACGGCACCGGTACCGCCGGCGCGGAGCAGGGGTCCCTTGGTGAGGGCGCCCACCGCCATGGCGGCCCAGGCGGCGGCGGGCTGATCTTCTATCGTTCCCAGGATGGCCGCGGTGGTGCACAGGGTGAGCGTGCTGTCGAAGATCGCCGTGCGGGCGTAGGCGAGAGGCAGCACGGTCGTGGCATAGGCGAGCCCGGCGAGCCAGCCCGCGTTCTCGCCCCAGCGGCGGCGTTCTCGCCCTCGAGCAGGTTGCGCGTCGCAGCGAGCGCGAATGCGGGCATGAGCGGCAGCACGTACTGCGGCAGCTTCGACTGGTTGAGCGTGAAGAAGAACAGCGGCACGATCACCCAGCAGGCGAGGAGCAGCGGCTCGTGGGTGGCCGGGTCGCGGCGTGCGGCCCAGGTGACGCGCCAGTGTCGCACGCGAGCGAGCGCTGGAACGATCCAGGGAAACGCGGCCACTGGCACGATCGGCAGGTAGTACCACCACGGCGCGGTGCGGTGGAAGCTCCGGGTCGTGAAGCGCGCCAGCGTCTCCCGCAAAAAGACGTAACCCGGGAAGTCGGGGTGCGCCATCGAGACGGCGACGAACCAGGGCAGGGCGATCGCGGCGAATGCGACCAGGCCGCGCCAGGGGAACAGACGCCGCACGCTCGCGCCGGTCGCGAGCGCGTGCGGCACGAGCACGAGCAGCGGGATCAGGATGGCGGCGGTCGTGCACAGGGTGAGCGTGCTGTCGAAGATCGCCGCGCGGGCGTAGGCGAGCGGCAGCACCATGGTGGCATAGGCGAGCCCGGCGAGCCAGCCCGCCTCATCGCCCCAGCGGCGGCGCGCGAACGACACCAGCAACCCGATGGTCGCGAGCGTCGCGATGTAGGCAGGGAGCCGGGCGGCGGTCTCGGTGAAGCCCACGAGCTCCATGACTCCGGCGGCGGCTGCGAAGTAGACGATCGGCTTGTCGAGGTAGGGCAGGCCGTCCAGGTGCGGGACGAGATAATCGTTGGTCCGAGCCATCTCGCGCGCCACCTCGGCGTTGCGGCCTTCGTCGGGGTCGAGCAGGCGGTAGCCGTTCAGGTTCCAGCCCAGCGCGATGCAGGCCAGGAGCAGGAGCAGCGGCGGTCCGGCGAACGGACGGGCCGGCGGGGGAGCAGTGATGTGAATACCCGACCGGGGCGTCAGGACGGCGGCTTCGCCAAACGCTCGGCCTCGCGCTGCTTGGCGAGCAGGCGCTCGGCAAAATCGACGCGCTCTTCCAGCTCGGCCACCCGTCGCTGTAGGTCGTCGAGGGCTGCGGCGGAGGCGGAGGGCGCGCTGCCGGCGGCGGGCGCGCCGTTACGAGCGGAAATCCGATCGGCGAACGCGCGCACCAGTGCGGGCACGGCCTTGCTCAGCGACACCGCAATGACGATGATGCCGACGCCGATGGCCCAGCCGTATTGTTCCATGCTCTATCTTAGCAGGTCGAGGCGGCCTCGCCACGCACGGCGGCGGTCTACCGGCCCAGTTTCTCCGATACCGGGCCGATGGGATCCAGGTGGAGCGCGGCGAGCCCCGGCGCGGTCAGGTCGCCGAGTCAGAATAGTGGCGCCGCCCTGGCGCCGCTCGCTCTGGCTCCGCAGCTTGAAGCAGAACCTCTCACCAAGGCCCGACTGCCATGTGCCGAAACATCAAACGGCTGCGTCATGCCGATCATCCGCCCAGCGACCAGGAGCTGCACGACGCCGCGCTGCAATTCGTGCGCAAGATCAGCGGCTTCCACGCCCCCTCCCAGGCCAACGAGGCCGCGTTCGACCGTGCGGTGAGCGACGTGGCCGCCGCGGGCCGGGTGTTGTTCCGCTCGCTGCACGTGCGCGGTCAGACTGAGGCGGCCGTCTAAGGTGAGGCGCGGCCGTCCCTCCACCGCCTTGCTGATCGTCGCGATCTCGGCGTGCGCTCAGGAGTCGCATCCCACGCTGATCGCGCGCGCCAAGGCCCTGGAGCTGAGCACGCCCTACGTTCCGCCACCGGGCGATCCGCTGGAGCACCATGCGGCGGGCTTTGCCAAGATCATCTGCTCCGCCGTGTTCGTCACTGGCCTCGAGGCCGAGTTCGCTGCCGAGAACCTCGGCTTCTTCACGGCGCCCTACGAGGAGCGTGCCAAGCTGGGGAAGCCGGCGATCGACCGCGCGCGCAAGGCCGTGCGCGTCACGCTTCCCAACGGGGTCACCCGCACCGCGCTCTATCTGGGGGACCAGGGATGCGTCACGCTCCCTCGCGGCGGGCAAGCACCGAGCTTCAGGCCCGAGCGTGTCGCCAGCCGGCTGCCGGATCCCGCGACCGAGCCGTGGCCCATGGGGGACGTGCTGCCGCCGGGCCCGCCGCCACCCCAACTCGACTCCGCCAAGGTGGGCCGGGCGGTGGACGCCGCATTCGAGCCGGCCGAGGCCATGACGGCTGCCTTCGTGGTGACGTGGAAGGGGCGGATCGTGGGAGAGCGCTACGGCCAGGGCATCACCGCGCGCACCCCGCTGGAGAGCTGGTCGATGGGCAAGAGCATCACGGCCACGCTGATGGGGATCTTGATCCGGCAGCGTGCCTACGACCTGTGGCAGCCGGCGCCGGTGCCGGAGTGGCAGCAGCCGGGCGACCCGCGCGCGAAGATCCGCATCGCCGACCTCCTCAACATGTCGAGCGGGTTGCGCATTCGCGCGCCGCAGGATCCCGACTACGATCCGTCGGGCCCTGGTGAATTACCTGATCCGACTCGCCGTCGAGCAGCGGGGGGGGGACTACCTCTCGTTCCCGCGGCGGGCCCTGTTCGACAAGCTGGGGATGCGCTCGGTGGTGATCGAGACCGACCCCTACGGCGACTTCCTGACGCAGGGATACGACTTCGCTGCGGCGCGCGACTGGGCCCGCCTAGGGAACCTCTACCTCCAGGACGGCGTGTGGAACGGCGAGCGCATTCTGCCGGAGGGGTTCGTGCGGTTCGTGAGCACTGTGGCTCCGGCGTGGGCGGCCGACGGTCGCCTCATCTACGGCGGCTTCTTCTGGATCAACGGGGACGGAGACTTGCCCATTCCCAGGGACGCCTACTTCATGGCCGGCGCCGGCGGCCAGCTCACCGCGATCATCCCGTCCCACGATCTCGTCGTCGTGCGGCAGGGGCACTACCGTGGCGCGGCGATCGGAGCGGAGAGCCTGAAGAAGGCGCTGGCGCTGCTCGTGTCCGCAGTGCCGGCGCGGTAAGGTGGTGACGCTCAGCCGGCGGGCCTTCGCGACCACGATCGCGACGGCGCTCGGCGGGAGCGCCGTGCAACTCCCGAGTGCGGTCCGGGCCCGCCCCCGCCCTTCGCCGTCGCAGCTCGCCTGGCAGCGCGACGAGTTGGCGCTGTTCCTCCACTTCGGGGTCAACACGTTCACGGACCGGGAGTGGGGCGACGGGCGCGAGGACCCGACGCTGTTCACGCCGGCCGCGCTCGACGCGGGCCAGTGGGCCCGTGCGGCCCGGGCGGCCGGCGCGCGCGCCCTGATCCTCACCGCCAAGCATCACGACGGCTTCTGCCTCTGGCCCAGCGGGCTCACGACGCACTCGGTGGCGCGGAGTGCGTGGCGGGGCGGAGCGGGGGACGTGGTGCGCGAGTTCACCGACGCGTGCCGGCGCGAGGGATTGCGCGCCGGGCTGTACCTGTCGCCGTGGGATCGCAACGCGCCGGTGTACGGGGACTCGCCGCGTTACAACGACTTTTACTGCGCGCAGCTCACCGAGTTGCTCACGCGCTACGGCCCCATTGCCGAGGTGTGGTTCGACGGCGCCAACGGCGAAGGGCCCAACGGGCGCCGCCAGGCGTACGATTGGCCGCGTATCTTCGGCCTGGTGCGGCGGCTCCAGCCCCGCGCCGTGATGTTCTCCGACGCCGGTCCCGACGTGCGCTGGTGCGGCAACGAAGCCGGCGCGGCCGGCGACCCGAACTGGTCGACGATGGACCCGACGGCGGTTCCGTACCCGGGCGCGTCCGGCGACGGCGTCATCGCCGCCCTGCAAAGCGGCGATCCGCACGGCTCGGTGTGGCGCCCCGCCGAGACGGACACGTCGATTCGCCCGGGCTGGTTCCATCACCCCGGCGAGGATCAGCGCGTCAAGTCGCTGGATCAGCTGACCGACATCTGGTTCACCTCGGTGGGCCGGAACTCGAAGCTGCTCTTGAACGTCCCGCCGACGCGTCAGGGTCTGCTGCACGCGACCGACGTGGCGCGGCTCGCCGAGCTTCGGACGCACCTGACGGCGCTCTTCGCCGAGGATTTCGCAGCCGGCCGGCCCGTCGACTGGCGTGTCACCGGCGCGCACAGTGCGGCGGCCGAGCTGGATCTGGGCCGGACGGTGACGGTCGGCGTCAGCCGGCTGGAGGAGGACATCACGCGCGGGCAGTGCGTCGCGCGCTACGCGCTCCAGGGAGCGCCTGCAGCGGACGGGGCAGACTGGCGGGAACTCGCGCGCGGGACGACGGTCGGCTACCGCAAGCTCGACCGGTTCGAATCCGCGACGGTGCGCAGAGTGCGGGTCGAGGTGCAAGACGCGGTCGCCACGCCGCGACGGCTGCGCATCGGTTTGTATCGCGGCGCCTGACCAGGACTCCTTCATGCCGAGCGACACCCGTCTGCTCCCCCTCTTGGTCTTGGTGCTCATCCTCGGCATCGGGATCGGGCTGCTCGTGGCCCTGTTGTACATCCAGCAGTGGAAGGCGCGCTACACGCAGGCGATCCGTCAGGACGCGGTGCAGCGCAGCCAGGCCGTGACGACCGGCAAGGTGCACGAGCAGCTCGTTCCCTACCTCCCGGAATTCGGGTTCAATCCCAAGGACGCCCGCTTTCTCGGCAGTCCCGTCGACCTGCTGGTGTTCGACGGTCTCGACGACGGCGAGCTACGCCGCGTGGTCTTCATCGAGATCAAGACGGGAGGGTCCGGGTTGACGGGCCGGGAGCGACAGGTCCGCGATGTGGTGCGGGCCCGTCAGGTCGCATGGGAGGAGCTCCGCATCGAGCGCTGAATGGCCCGGTCGGTGGCAGGGCTAGTGCAGTCGCTGGCCCCCGGGGCCCGGCGTCGCGCCCGGTGAGGCCGGGAGCTGGCTCACCGTCAGGGGGACGGCGGCTTTGCCCTGGCCGTCGATCGTGATCTCGAAACGGTACGCGCCGGCGTGCGGGAACGGCACGTCGAACACCAGGATCGCGCCCGCCTCGATGTCGGTCACGCCCGCGGGCGGCTCGGCAAAACTCACGTTGCCCGTCCCGCCGAGGATCTCCTGGTGCTGCTCGTCCAACAGCCGGATCTGTACGTGATGCTCGCCGACCTCCGTGCGCTTACCTTTGAGGCGCAGCACCAGGTGCAGCCGCGGGTGCATCGCCGGGAACTGCTGCACCCAGATGTGCTGGAACATGCCCAGCACCGACAGCTTGCCGGCCTGATCGACGATCGCGTAGTCGGCGACGACGGCGAAGTCGAGATGCATGAGCTCACTTTCGAGAAAACGGCACCGATGCCCGCGTGTGGTCCCATTCCAGCTTGAGCACGCCGCCCGTGCCGCGCGGCTCGATCGCGATGGTGAACTGCTCCACGGGTTGCGGCAGCTGCTCCACGCCCATGTCGAGCCGCGCGAGGTCGTACTGCGCGTTGTAGTCGGTGCCCCACTGACCGGTGTTCTTGTTAACGATGAGCTTCCAGCCGCCGGGTGAAGGGAGCGTCCACAGGGAGTACTTGCCCGCAGGCACAACCGTGCCGGCGATCACGAGATCGGCGCTCGTCTCGAACAGCGTCGCCTGGTTCGCGCCGGTGCGCCACACCTGGTTCCAGGGAACCACGTTCCCGAAGATGGCGCGGCCGCGCGTCGAGGGCCGGCTGTAGCGCACGGCCAGCGTGGCGCCGGCGACGCTCGTCGTGACCGAATCGGGCGGCGAGAGCACGCCGAGCGAGCGTGGCGCGAACGCCTTCCCGAGCGTAGCGAAGTCGAGCCCCTGGGCGCGCTCGACCGTCACCTGCATCGTGCTGCCTATTCCGCTGAGACCGAGCAGCGTGCCCTGGGCGTCCACGCGCGCCCGCAGCGGCCCAATCGTGCCCAGTACGATCGTGAGCGAATCGGCTCCCCGGGCGGTGACGGTCACCTGCATCGGCTCGGTGTCGCCGAGCGGCAACATGGTCGTGGTGTAGCGGGCGTCCCCCGAGGCCCGCGCCCGGCGCGTCACCTCCTCGATGAGGCCGAATCCCTGGCCGATGAACGGCACTGCCCCCGGACCCGCCTTCACCCGCAGCGTGACCGTCGAGTCGCGGCGTGGCACCGTCACCACGGCGGAGTCGCCCGTGAACTCGGCCCCGGCCCTCGTCTCCGCCGGGCCGGGCGCGCCCGACACGTTGTGGGTGACGAGCTCGAACCGGGCGATGGCGCCGCCCGATCCGAAGGTGGCGCTGTAGAGCCGGTGCACGGTGCGCGGGCTGCGCACCGCCTGCTCGCCCTGCAGCCGGTCGCGGGTGCGCGTATACTGCTCGATCGCGAGCGTGTCGTTGCCCAGCCGCACGACGAACTGACCGGTCTGCGCGGCGAGGGCCGGCGGGATCGCGAGGGACAGGGTGGCGAGGACGAGAGTGCGCATGGCTGGCTCCGTTGGATTACATCACGCGAATCGATTTCACTTCGTCGTTCTGGGCGATCTTGTTCACCACGTCCTGCCCCTTGCTGACCTGTCCGAACACGGTGTGGACTCCGTCGAGGTGCGGCTGCGCCGAGTGACAGATGAAGAACTGGCTGCCTCCCGTGTCCTTGCCGGCGTGGGCCATCGAGAGCGTGCCCACCACGTGCTTGTGGACGTTCTTGGCGGTCTCGCACTTGATGGTATAGCCCGGCCCGCCGGTGCCGACGCGTCCCTTCCCGGTCTTGGAGTAGGGATCGCCGCCCTGAATCATGAAGTTGGGGATCACGCGATGAAACCTGGTTCCGTCGTAGAAGCCGGCGTTGGCGAGCTTCTCGAAGTTGGCGACCGTGCCCGGCACCTCGTCGGCGAACAGGTCCACCTCGATGCGTCCCTTGGCGGTCTCGAATACGGCCTGCTTGTTCGGCATCAGATCTCCACGGAGAGGTTCTCGTCCACGTGTGCCACGGTTTTCATGCCTACAATCACCACCGACACGGCGTCGTTGTCCAGCACGAACCGCAAGGCGAGTTGCGCCGCCGTGACACCCGCCTCCCCGGCCAGCTCCGCGACGCGCGTCCCCAGGGCGGCGAGCTGCGCCACGTAGGGGCGCGGCATGCGCGCCCGGATGTCGCCCTTCTCCCAGATGCTCTCCTGCCGGTACTTGCCGGCGAGGAAGCCGTTGGCTAGGGGCTCGCGGGCGATCACCCCTACGTTGGCGGCGCGCGCGGCGGGAAAGAAGCGGTCTTCCGCGGCGCGGCGCACGATGTTGTACACGATCTGCACCGTGTCTGGTCGCGTCACCTCGATCGCCGCGAGGCCTTCTTCGGGCGGGTGCACCGAGACGCCGTAGAAGCGGATCTTGCCTTCCGCCTTCAGATCGTCGAGCACGCGATAGGTCTCCGGGTCGGCGAGGAGACCGAGCGTGGGGTTGTGGAGCTGCAGCAGGTCGATGTAATCGGTGCGCAGCCGGCGCAGCGATTGCTCGACCGCAAACCGGACGTAGGAGGGGGAGAAACACGCGTCGTGCGTCAGTGGGAGCGCGGCGTCGGGCGCGACCTCGGCGAGCGGCCGGCCCAGCGCCTCGGTGATTCGGGGGATGAGCAGCGGATTCACGTCGCGGTTGTAGAAGTTGCCCCCGACCTTCGTCGCGATGACGACATCGGGCCGGATGCCGTCGAGCGCCGCGCCCAGCACCTCCTCCGAGTGCCCGTGTCCGTACACGTCGGCCGTGTCGAAGAAGTTGCATCCCAGCTCGTGGGCCCGTCGTACCGCGCGCCCCGACTCGGCGTCGTCGGTGGAGCCGTACGAGTTGCCGAAGCGATTGCCACCGATGGCCCACGCCCCGAAGCCGATGGGGCTCACCGCCAGGCCGGTGCGGCCGAGCACCCGCCGCTTCACCCGAGCAGGGCCCGCAGCGCTTCGGGCGTCGGCACCGGCAGCGAGCACGTCGTGCCCACGCAGACTGTTGCAGCGGGCCGCTCGGCGGTCCTCCGGATCACGAGCCGGCGCGGGCGGTACGTCTGGAGCGCGAGTAGGTGCATGTCGCAGGCCGCTCCCTCGCCCCGAGGCCCTTGGACCTCGATGCGCGTGGGGGGATTGAGCGTCCAATCGACGGCGCGGAACAGCGTCGCCCCGTACAACGCCAGCTGCGCCGCCGCGCCCCCGAACGTCGCGAGCTGCCGGTCGAGCAGGCTCCGCCATTGCCTGTCGTCGGTCAGCGCCGAGAGGCGTGCCAGCACGAGCGCGGCCACACCGTTCCCCGAGGGCGTCGGCGCGTCCTGCACCGGCTTGGCGGGCGTCGCGAGATACGCCGAGCCTGTGCGGTCGCGCGCCACGTCGAAGAAGCCACCCTTGGTGTCGTCCCAGTGCGCCCTGCGGCAGTGATGCATCACCGCGATCGCCCGCGTGAGCCACGCGTCGTCGCCGGTAGCTTCATACGCATCGAGGAACGCGGCCGCCGCGTGCACGTTGTCCTCGAGCAGACCGTGTGGCTCGGCCCGCGCGATGACGTGCCCCATCCCGCGTCCCCCGTCCCAGGCCTCTCCCCAGATTCGCTGCAGCACGCGGAGCGCGAGTGCATTGCAGTCCGGCCGGTCGAGCACGGCGCCGGCGTGCAGGAAGGCGGAGGCCATCATGGCGTTCCAGTTCACGTAGGGGGTCGTGTCGATGAACGGGGCCGTACGACGATCGCGCGCGGCCTTGAGCTTCACGAGCGCGTCCTCGAGCACCGGCCATTCGTCGTCGCCCGCCGGATCGCTCTTCCACCAGAGGACATTCTTGCGCGGGTTGTGGTGCATTTCCCCGTGCTCTTCCACGTCGAACACCCGGCGGGCAACCGCAAACGCCGTCTCCGGCAACGCCTCTCGCAGTTCATCGACGGTCCACGTCCAGTAGTCCCCGTCATCGCCGAAGGCCACGTCCGCGTCCTGGGACGTATGAAACGCACCCCGCTGGCGATCCGACAGGACCTCGAGCACCCAGCCCACGATCCCCCGCGCCACCTGCTTGAAGAGCGGCGTGCCGAGCGCGGCGTAGGCGTCGAGGTAGGCGTGCAGCAGCTCCGAGTTGTCGTAGGCCATCTTCTCGAAGTGCGGCACGATCCAGCGCTCGTCCACCGCATAGCGATGGAAGCCTCCCCCCACGTGATCGCGGATCCCGCCCTTCGCCATCCCCGTAAGCGTTTTCTCAACCACGTCGCGCACCCAGTCCTCACCCGTGTCGTGCCAGCGAGCCAGCAGGAATTGCGCGGCCGCGGGGTGGGGGAACTTGGGTGCGGTGCCGAATCCGCCGTAGCGGATGTCGAACAGGCGCGCCATGTCGGCGGCCGCCCGCTCGAGGGTCGCGGGGCTCACGTCGCCACCCTGCGCCTCATCGAGCGATTGGGCGACGTGGTGGCGGATCGCCCTGGCGTTCTCGGCGACCTTGTCGCGCTGCTGGCGGTAGATGCCCGCTACCTGCCGCAGCACCGACGGGAATCCCGGCCGTCCGAAGTGGTTCTCCTCCGGCGGGAAATACGTGCCGCCGTAGAACACCTCGCCCTCCGGCGTGAGGAACGCGGTGAGCGGCCAGCCGCCCTGTCCGGTGAGTGCCTGGACCGCGCGCTGGTAGCGCGTGTCCACGTCCGGTCGCTCGTCGCGGTCCACCTTGATGCACACGAAGTCCGCATTGAGGAGCTCCGCCACCCGGGCGTCCTCGTACGACTCGCCGTCCATGACGTGGCACCAGTGGCACCACACCGCCCCGATGTCGAGCAGGATGGGTTTGTCTTCTGTACGGGCACGGGCGAACGCCGCGTCGCCCCACGGGTGCCAGTGCACCGGCTGGTGGGCGGCGGACTTGAGGTACGCGGAGGGCTCGGAGACGAGGAGATTGGACATCGAGGGAAATCTACCTACTGGTCGTTTCCAGATACCTCACCACCGTCCGCGTCACCAGCTCGGCCCCGACGACCAGGCTGTCCTCGTCGATGTCGAACGTGGGACTGTGATGCGGCGCGCCCTTCCGCTCGGGCGGCGCGGAACCGACGAACGCGAACGCGCCGGGGACGCTCGCGAGAAAGTACGACATGTCCTCCCCTCCCATGGTCCGGATCCCGTCGATCACACGCTCCGGCGTGACGATTTCCTGCGCGACGTCGTGCATCAGGGCCGCCATCTTCGCGTCGTTCACCAGGGGCTTGGACAGCCGCCGGTAGCGCACCTGCGCGCTCGCTCCGAACGTACCCGCGATGCCGTGGGCGGTCGCTTCAACCAGATGCGGCGCCTCGTCGTAGAACTTGCCGCCGAACGTGCGCACCGTGCCGCGCAGTTCGGCCCGCTCGGGGATCACGTTGAAGGCGTGGCCGGCGTTGATCTGCGTGACCGACACCACCCCCTCCTCGAACGGGTTGCGGCGCCGCGATACGAGGCTCTGCAGTGCGGTCACCAGGTGCGACGCGATCAGCACCGGGTCGATCGCCTGCTGCGGGGCCGCGGCGTGGCCGCCGCGACCCACGATTGTTATCTCGAACTGGTCCACCGAGGCCATCACCGGGCCCGGCATCACCGAGATGGTTCCCGCAGGCAGGTCGTTCCACAGGTGGATGCCGAAGGCCGCGTCCACCTTGGGCGCGTCGAGCACGCCGTCCCGGATCATCGCCTCCGCCCCGTCCGAGACCTCCTCGGCGGGCTGGAATGCGAACTTCACCCGCCCCGGCAGGTACGCCGCGTGCAGCCGGCGCGCGACCTCGAGCCCGATCGCGACGTGCCCGTCGTGGCCGCAGGCGTGCATCTTGCCCGGATGCTTCGAGCGGTACGGGACGTCGTTCGCTTCCTCGACCGGAAGCGCGTCCATGTCGGCCCGGACCAGCACGCACGATCCCCGCGCGCCGTCGCGCAGCCCGACGACGCCGGTCCTGCCCACGCCGGTCGTGACGCTGTAGCCCAGGGCCTTGAGCCGCTCCGCGATGAGCATGGTGCGTTCCACGTTCCACGTTCCACGTTACAGGTTACCCGCTGCGTGGAACGTGCAACGGGCGACGTGCAACGCCTCATCATACTCGCGAGCTCGGGCACCACCGGTTCACCACGCAGATCTCGCAGCGGGGGCGCCGCGCGATGCACACCCGCCGACCATGCAGGATCAGCGTGTGGGAGAACCAGGTCCACTTGTCGCGCGGCACGAGCGCCATCGGGTCCCGCTCGATTTTCACGGGATCAGTCTCCCGCGTGAAGCCGAGCAGGGTGGACAGGCGCTGCACGTGCGTGTCCACGACGATCCCTTCGTTCTTTCGGAACCACGTGCCGAGCACCACATTCGCGGTCTTGCGGCCGACGCCCGGGAGCTGGACCAGGGCGTCCATGGTATCGGGTACCTCGCCCCCGTGCCGCTCGAGCAGTGCCTGCGCCATCCCGATGATGGACTTGGTCTTGTTGCGGAAGAACCCGGTGCTGTGGATCTCCTGCTCCAGCACCGCCGGGTCGGCACCCGCCAGGTCGCGCGCCGAACGGTACTTCGCGAACAGAGCGGGGGTGACCATGTTGACCCGGGCGTCGGTCGATTGGGCCGACAGGATGGTCGCCACGAGCAGCTCGAGGGCGCTCTGGTGACGCAGCGCGCAGGTGGGGTCGGGGTACGCCTGCTCCAGCCGCGCGACGATCTTGCGGACCCGCAGGCGCCGTGCCGCGAGGGTCTCGCTTCCCACGCCGCGGCGCGACCTGGCTCTCGTCCTGGTGGGCATGATGGTGCCCGGAACGTACAGACTGCGATCGCACGGCGGAAGCATGGCATCGGGCTTGCGTCCTTCGATCGTCGTTCAGGGCGTCGCTCAGGGCGTCGCTCAGGGCGACGCTCAGGCGCGGGGCAGGAACTCGTCCAGCGCCCGCACGAAATCTTCCGTGGCCTCGACGTGCGGGGCGTGCCCCGTGGCGAGCTCGATCACGCCGGTGGAGAGGAGCGCCGCGGTCTCACGCGCCGATTCCAGGGGCATGGGGTCGTAGATGCCATGCAGCAGCAGGGAGCGGGGCGCGCCACCGTCCGGGAAGGTCCGTCTGAGCCGCGCGCGGAGGTCGTAGGCTCCCAGGCTCTGCCACACCTCCTGCTGGGTGCGGGCGGTCACGCGGAACGGGGTCATCTCACGGGCGCGCCTCGGGTCGTGGAAATAGCCCGCGACCGATAGCGCGAATGCCAGGCGGCGGTACTTTTCGGGATCGGTGCGCGACAGACCGGCGGCGGTGAGCTCGGCGCGGGCCCGGGCCAGCCAGGGCTGGGCCATGCGGGCCGCGAGTCGGCGCTCGAACTCGGCGCGCCACGCCGCCGTGACCGGCGCGGACGAGACGAGGGTGAGGCGGTCGATCCGGGCGGGATGCTCGAGGGTGTAGAGCACCGCGAGCAGGCCGCCCCAGGAGTAGCCGAGCAGCGTGACCCGGTCGAGGCCCCAGTGGTCGAGCAGGGCCTCGAGGTCGGCCACGTGCTCGCGCCACCCGACTGGGGTATCGCGCGGCACCGGTGACCGGCCGCCACCACGCTGGTCGTAATAGAGGAGGGTGCGGCCCAGCGCGAGCCGGTCGTACTGGGGAAGCAGGTAGTCGTGGTGGGCGCCGGGACCGCCGTGCAGCACCACGACTGGCGGGCCGTCTCCGACGCGTCGCGTGTAGATGCGGACGCCGTTGAGCTCGACCGTCGTTTGGTCCATCGCGTCTCAATTTATACCGTTCGGGTGGCCATGAAGCTGCTGCGTTTTCCACCCGCCCTGGCGCCGCCCGACGTGCGGCGGCTCGGGCTCGCCGACGTCGCGATCCTCTGCCTGTTGGGCGGTGCGATCGCGGCGGTGGTCGCGTTCGCCCGCGAGTTCGAGGCGCCGTTCTCCCAGGCCGTCGCGATCGACCCGCGCTTCAGCGCGCTGCCACGCTACACGCTGTACTCGCTGGCGCGCGGCGTGCTCGCGCTCCTGATCTCATATCTCTTCGCCCTGAGCTTCGGCTGGACCGCCGCCAAGTCGCGCGCGGCGGAGCGGCTGCTCCTGCCGCTGCTCGACATCCTCCAGAGCATCCCGGTGCTCGGTTTCCTGCCCGGGTTGGTGCTCGGTTTGATGTCGCTCTTCCCCACGCGCAACGTCGGTCTCGAGCTCGCCGCGATTCTCATGATCTTCACGGCTCAGGCCTGGAACCTGGCGCTGTCCTTCTACAACTCGCTCAAGAGCCTGCCCGCGCCGCTGCGCGAGGCGTGCCAGGTCGCGGGCTGGAGGGCGTCGCGCACCTTCTGGCAGCTCGAAGTGCCCGCGGCGGCGCAGGGGCTCGTGTGGAACGGGATGCTGTCCATGGCGGGGGGCTGGTTCTTCCTGATGGTGAACGAGGCGTTCCGGCTGGGGGACCACGACTACCGCCTGCCCGGCATCGGCTCGTACATGAGCGTCGCACTCGATCGGGGGGATTCCACGGCCGCCTTCCTGGCGATCCTCGCGATGGTTTTGATGATCGTGTGCGTGGACCAGCTGTTGTGGCGGCCGCTCGTGGTGTGGGTCGAGAAGTTCCGCTTGGACGACACGGCGGGCGGCGGTCCCGCGCCGAGCTCGTGGGTGCTGGATTTCCTGCGGCGGGCGTGGCTCCCGCGCCGCGCGGCGCTGTTGCAGCGCCGGGCCTACCGCCGCGCGCGCCGGGCGGCGCGGCAGTTGGAGCGCCCGTTCCGCGCGGTGGGTCCGGTCATCTGGCAGGCGCCGCGGTTCGCCTTCGACCATCCCGTCGCGCGCAAGCTCGGCTTCGGGCTGCTGATCGCCGCGATCGGCGCGGCCGCGCTGCTCGGCGCCCGGAGCTTGTGGCTCCTGCTGACGCAGCTCGGCGCGCGGGACTGGGGTGCGCTCGCCTGGTCCGCCGCGCTCACCTTCGCCCGCGTCATGGCCGCCGTGGTCGTGTCGACCGTGTGGGCCCTCCCGGCGGGGGTGTGGATCGGCCGCTCGCCACGGCTGGCCCGCGCGCTGCAGCCGGTGATCCAGGTGGTCGCATCGTTTCCCGCTCCCATGCTGTTCCCGCTCGTGATCCTGCTGTTCGAGCGAATCGGTGTCGGACTCGGACTCGGCGCCGTGGCGCTGATGGTGCTCGCCGGACAGTGGTACATCCTGTTCAACGTGATCTCTGCGGTGGCCGCCATTCCCGAGCAGCTGAAGGACGCGGCCGCCGCGTTCCGACTGCCGCGCCTGGCGCGCTGGCGCGCGCTGTACCTCCCGGCGGCGTTTCCGGCCCTGGTGACGGGTTGGGTGACGGCGGCGGGCGGCGCGTGGAACGGGTCGATCGTCGCCGAGTACATCGAGGCGGGAGGCACGCTGCGCACCACGAAGGGCCTGGGCAGCCTCATCAGCGAGGCGACGGCGCACGCCAACTTCCCGCTCTTGGCGGGCGGGATCGCACTGATGAGTCTCATCGTGGTGGGGTGGAACCGACTCGTATGGCGGTCGCTGATGCAGTGGGCGCAAGCCCGGTTCGGACTCGCCGCATGACCGCCGGGACGCTGCTGCTCGAGGCGCGGCACGTGACGCAGCGGTTTCGGCTGCCCAACGGACAGCTGCTCGAGGCGCTGCGCGACGTCTCGCTCAGCGTGTGCCAGAACGAGGTGGTGGCGCTAGTCGGCCCATCGGGGTGCGGCAAGAGCACGCTGCTGCGGCTGTTCGCCGGCCTGGCACGCCCCGCGGACGGCGCGGTGCTGTACCGCGGCCAGCAGCTGGAGGGGGTGCTCGGCGCGGCGGCGATGGTGTTCCAGTCGTTCGCGCTCCTTCCCTGGCTCACCGTGGCCGAGAACGTGGCGATGGGGCTGGAGGCGCGGGGAGTGGATGGGCCCGCCCGGCGCGATGCCGTGGCCCGCGCCGTCAACCTGGTGGGGCTCGACGGCTTCGAGCAGGCGTACCCCAAGGAGCTGTCGGGGGGGATGAAGCAGCGGGTCGGATTCGCGCGCGCGCTCGCCGTGGCCCCCGAGATCATGCTGATGGACGAGCCGTTCGGCGCGCTCGATCCCCTCACCGCGGAAAACCTGCGCAGTCAGGTGGTGGACCTGTGGCGCGATCCCGCGACCGGCGTGAACACGCTCGTCGTCGTGACCCACAGCGTGGAGGAAGCCGTGTTCCTCGCGGGCCGCATCGTCGTCTTCGGCTCCAATCCCGGGCACGTGCGCGAGGAGCTCGAGAACCCGCTGCCGTACCCCAGGCAAGAGCGGAGTCCGGAGTTCGAGGATATGGTGGACCGGCTGCACGCGATCCTCACGGCCACGCTGCTCCCCGAGCCCGCGCCGGCCGCGCCGCAGCGCCTGGTGCCGTTCCCCCGCGTCCACGTCTCTGAGGTCACGGGTCTCCTGGACCACCTGCTGACGCGACCCGGCGGCAAGGGGCCGGTGTTCGAGCTCGCCGAAGACCTCGGGGTGGACTACGACCGCATGTCCGCCGTGGTGCGCGGCGCGGAGCAGCTCGGCTGGGTCACCACGCCGGGCGAGGTGGTGCAGCTCACGCAGGCGGGGCGCGACGTGATGGCCATGGACGACGCCGCCCACAAGGACGCGACCCGCGCGCGGCTGGCCAAGCAGCCGCTGTTCGCCCGGCTCGTGGCGATGCTCAAAGAGAGCGAAGGCGCGGTGGAAGACGAAGAGGTCCTGGCCGATCTCACCATCTACTTCCCGTTCATTCCGGCGGACTCGCTGTTCGGCACGATCGTCGAGTGGGGGCGGTACGCGGAGCTGCTCGCTCACGACGCCGATGCCGGACGGTTGAGCCTGCTCGGGCTGCCGGATGGCACCTCGGACGCCCGCGCCGAGGCGTGAGTCTCAGAGCAGGACCGCCAGCGCGTCCGCGACCGCCTTCACGGCCTCGTGGTGTGCCACCGTGAAGGCCGCGGGCACGTCCGAATCGACGTCCAGCTGCCCGAGAATCGTGTGACCCCGACGGATCAGGACGACCAGTTCTGATTTGGTTTCGAGGTTGCAGGCGAGGTAATTGCCCACCACACCGACGTCGGCGACGTTCTGGTCCTCGCCGGTCGCGACTGCGGTCCCGCACACGCCGCGTCCGACGGGAATGCGCGTGTGCTCGGTCTCCCGGCCCGAGAACGCTTCCAGCACGAGCTCGTCGCCCTGCAGCATGTAGGCGTACACCGAGGTGTACGGCGCGCCCAGGCCGCGGATTTTTTCGCAGGCGAGGCGCAGCAGCTCGGCGCGGGGCGCGTCGCGCACGTGCGCCGCCCGCAGCGCGCGCACGATCGGGCTGATCGCGAGCATGCGGCTATATCTATCGTTGGCGCGGCCCTCACGGAAGCCGGCCGCGTTGCCGGGGGTGGCCGTTCCCCCTAGATTGACCGGCCGATGTCGACGCACGAAACGCTCGCTGCGCGGTTCGCACGCTGCGTAACCCTGTTTCGCGAGCCGGGCGCGCGGGAAGACCAGAAGGCGGAGTTCCGCGCGCTGCTCGGCTTGTTGAAAGACGCCGCCGTCAGCCTCCGGGCCGCCGGGGGACGCCTCGAAATCAACGGCATCCCGTGTGAAGGCGAGAGCCTGACCGGGCTGGTGCAGCGGCTCGACCTCCACGGCATCGGCGAGATCGCGTTGCCCGCCGAGCCTCCCCCTCCGCAGCTGTTCGAGCTGTTCAGGGCGCTCGCCGACCAGCCCGGCGCGGACGACGTCCCGAGCCGCCTCGCGGCGGCTGGGGTCGACCGCATCCGCGTCACCCTGACGTCCCCCGAGTCGCCGGAGCCGCCCCGTCCGGTCGCGTCGTCGGGAGACGTCGAATCGCGCGAAGCGGTCATTCCCAGGACATCCCGCCCCACCGGCACCGATGGGATCCTGCGCGGGGAGCCGTGGCGCGATACCAAGTCGGTACCCATCGATGGCGT
>QHTP01000147.1 GCA_003220855.1 Gemmatimonadota bacterium | reverse complement strand
CGCCTCCCGCCTCTCGCAATCCGTGACGTCGACGCGCTCTCGGTCAGCGGCACCGGGGGGGGCCCGCGCATCGTGTTCGTGGACGGGCGGTACGCGCCTGGGCTGTCGTCGCGCGCCGGCCTGCCTCAGGGCGTCGAGGCGACCAGTCTCGCCGAGGCCACCCGATCGGGCCCCGGCGGTGAGCTCGCCCGGCGGCACCTCGCCCGGTACGCTCCATGGCAGGACAGCGCGTTCGCGGCGCTGAACACCGCGTTCCTCGCGGATGGCGCGTTCGTGCACGTGGCGGCGGACACTGTGCTGGCGCAGCCGCTCGAGGTGCTGTTCCTCGCGACGAGCGGCACGGCGGGGACCGACGGGCCGACGGTCAGCCACCCGCGCAGCCTGTTCGTCGTCGAGCGGGGCGCGCAGGCCGCCCTGATCGAGAGCTACGCATCCATCGGCGAGGGCCTGTACTGGACGAACGCGGTCACGGAGACGGTGGTCGGTGAGGGCGCACGCGTCGAGCTGTATCGCGTGCAGCGCGAGGGCCGCAGCGCCTACCACGTAGCCACGACACAATCCCGACAGGAACGCGACAGTTACCTCGCATTCCACGCCCTCACGCTGGGTGGCTCGCTCGCCCGGCACGACATCACCACCGTGCTGGACGGCACGGGCGCCGAGCTGATTCTCAACGGCCTGTACGTGCTCGGCGGCAGCCAGCATGCCGATCATCACACGGTGATCGACCATGCCCAGCCGCATTGCGCCAGTCACGAGTTCTTCAACGGCGTGCTGGCGCAGCGGGCGCACGGCGTGTTCAACGGCCGGATCATCGTGCGGCCCGGCGCGCAGCGCACCGACTCGAAGCAGACGAACAACAACCTGCTGCTCTCGACCGAGGCGCGGGCCGACAGCCAGCCCCAGCTTGAGATCTACGCCGACGACGTGAAGTGCACCCACGGCTCGACGGTCGGGCCGCTCGACCAGACGGCGCTGTACTACCTCCGCAGCCGCGGCCTGTCGCCCGAGGCGGCGCAGAGCCTCGTGACGTACGGCTTCGCGGCCGAGATCCTGGGCCGGATGCAGCGCCCCGACGTGCGCGAGCGCCTCGACCGCCTGGTGCGCGCCGGGCTGGAATGATGCTCGACGCCGCCCGCCTCCGCGCCGACTTCCCGTTGCTCGAGCGGCAGGAGCACGGCCGCCGCCTCGTGTACCTGGACAACGCGGCGACCACCCAGAAGCCCGAGGCGGTCCTGAGCGCGATCGCCGACTACTACCGCACCACCAACGCCAACGTCCACCGCGGCGCGTACGCCCTCGCGATCCGCGCCACGGAAGCCTACGAAGCGGCGCGCGCCAAGCTCGCGGCGTTCGTGAACGCGTGGGCGCCCGAGGGCGTCGTCTTCACGCGCGGCACGACCGAGTCGATCAACCTGGTGGCGGGCTCCTACGGCCGCGCCCACGTCGGCCGGGGCGACACCGTGGTCGTGACGGCAATGGACCACCACTCGAACCTCGTGCCATGGCAGATCCTCTGTCAGGAGAGGGGCGCGACGCTGCGGATGGTCGAGATCACGGAGGACGGTCGCATCGACCTGTCCGACTTCGGGACGGCGCTCGAGCGGCGCCCGAAGCTCGTCGCCTTCCCGTACGTCTCGAACGCGCTCGGCACGGTGAACCCGGTGGCGCAGCTCGCCAAGCTGGCGCACGCGGTCGGGGCGGTCGTGGTGGTGGACGGCGCGCAGTCCACGCCGCACTTGAGGGTCGACGTCCAGGCGCTCGACTGCGACTTCTACGCACTGTCGGGTCACAAGATGCTCGGGCCGATGGGCTCGGGGGCGCTGGTCGCCAAGCCGGAGCTGCTCGAGGCGATGCCGCCCTATCACGGCGGCGGTGAGATGATCTCGCGCGTCTTCGACGACCACTCGACCTACAACAAGATCCCACACAAGTTCGAGGCCGGGACGCCGAACGTAGAAGCCGCGGTCGGGCTCGCGGCGGCGATCGGCTACCTGGAGAAGATCGGTCTCGAGCGGATCGCCGAGCACGAGCAGGCGCTCGCTCAGGCGGCGATCGAGCAACTGACGCAGATCGACGGTGTGACGGTCTACGGGCCGCGCGGTCACCGTGCGGGCGTGGTGTCCTTCACGTATGGGGACATCCACCCGCACGACATCGCCACCATCCTCGATCAGGACGGCGTCTGCATCCGAGCCGGCCACCACTGCACGCAGCCGCTGATGCGCCGGCTCAACGTCCCGGCGACCGCGCGCGCCTCGTTCTACCTCTACAACGAGCTGGGCGACGTCGCCGCCCTCGCCGGCTCGCTCGTCAAGGCGGGAGCCCTGTTTGGATACGTCCCCGCCTGAGCCGCGGCTCAGCGCGCTCTATCAGGAGCTGATTCTCGACCACTACCGCCGCCCCCGCAACAAGGGCGCGCTCGAGGGGGCGACGCACTCGGTATCGCTCAACAATCCGCTGTGCGGTGACGAGATCGATCTGCAGCTCCGCGTGGACGCGGACGTGATCCGGGACGTGCGGTTCATCGGGCGGGGCTGCTCGATTAGCCAGGCGTCGGCGTCGATGATGACGCAGCTTCTCAAGGATCGCACGGTCCCCCAGGCGCTCACCCTCGCCGCGCGGATGAGCGCGATGATGCAGGGCGACGAGTCCGCCGCGAAGGACAAGTCCCTCGGAGACCTGCGGGCGCTCGCCGGCGTGTCCAAGTTCCCGGTGCGCATCAAGTGCGCGCTGTTGCCCTGGAACGCACTCACGGATGCCGTGAAGCCGTAGCCCGGAGGGGCTGTCCCCTTCCCTCTTCCCCCTTCCCTGTCAGATTACCGCAGCATGAACAGCCCCGTCGTCGTCCTCGACCGCGTCACCAAGCGCTTCGCCGGTCACACCGCGGTGGACGGCCTGTCGCTCGCGGTCCCGAGCGGCGTGATCTTCGGGTTGCTCGGGCCAAACGGCGCCGGGAAGACGACATCGATCCGCATGATCATGGACATCCTCGAGCCGGACGAGGGCGAGGTGCGGCTGTTCGGGGAGCGCGGAGCGGGGCGCGATCAATCGGGTCGCATCGGCTACCTGCCGGAAGAGCGGGGCCTGTACCCCAGGATGCGGGTGCTCGACGTGCTCGTGTTCCTCGCCGAAGTGAAGGGTGTGCCGCGCCGGGCCGCCCGCACGCGGGCGCTCGAGTGGCTGGACCGCCTCGGGCTGGGCGATTGGCGACAGCGCCGGGTGAACGAGCTGTCGAAAGGGATGCAGCAGAAGGTGCAGTTCATCTCCACGATGCTGCACGACCCCGACCTCGTGATCCTGGACGAGCCGTTCTCCGGGCTCGACCCGGTGAATGCGCAGGTGATGAAGGATACCGTGCTCGATCTGCGCCGCCGCGGCAAGACCATCCTGTTTTCGACCCACATCATGGAACAGGCCGAGAAGCTGTGCGATGAGCTGTGCATCATCGCCCGCGGGCGAAAGCTCGTGGACGGAGCGTTGAGCGACATCAAGCGGACCCATGGCGGACACCATCTCGTGATCGGGTTCGACGGGAGCGCTGGGGCCGCCCAGCAGGTCTTTGCCGAGACAGGACTCGTGAAGAAGGTCGACGACTACGGTCAGTACGCCGAGCTCGAGCTCGCCCCGAATGCAGACGCGCAGCAGATCCTCCAGCGGCTCGTGGCGTCCGGGGCGCGGCTGTCGCGGTTCGAGCTGATGGAGCCCTCGTTGAACAAGATCTTCATCGACTTGGTGGGGCCGGAGGCAGCCCGGGCCGCTGCACAGCCGGGGGCGGAGGCCGCCCCTGCGTAAGGTCTGGGCGGTCGTGCGGCGGGAGTTCCTGGAACGGGTGCGCAAGAAGTCGTTCTGGGTGATGGCGCTGCTCGGGCCCGTGTTCTTCGCGGCGATCTTCCTGCTGCCGCTGCTCATGTCAGGCGGTGGCGGCGTCAAACGGCTGGTGGTGGTGGACCGTACCACGACGACGCTCGGGGCCCTCGTGGCGGCGCGGCTCGATTCGACGCAGCGGTTCGTCGTCGTGGGTCGCGTGCCGGGCGGCGCGGGCGTGGAAGACTCCTTGGCCCGCGAAGTCGGGCTGAAGAGCATCGACGGGTTTCTCGTGCTGTCGGACTCCCTGACCGCCACGGGCCACGCGGAATACCGCGCGTCCAATGTGTCCTCGCTGGAAGACATCGGCCTGCTGCGCGAGTCCCTGGGGAGGCTGGCAGAGCGGGCGCGGCTGGAGCGCGCCGGCGTGGATCCGGCGATGGTGGCGCGAGCCCAGATCCGCGTGTCGCTCGACACGAAGAAGATCACGGGTGGGCGCACGACCGAGGAGAGCGCCGGCCAGTCGTTCTCGCTTGCGTATTTCATGATGCTGATCCTCTACATCTCGCTGCTGCTGTACGGCGTGCAGGTCATGGGTTCGGTGATCGAAGAGAAGACGTCGCGCGTCATCGAGGTCCTCGTGAGCTCCCTCAAGCCGTTCCAGCTGCTGCTCGGCAAGCTGCTCGGCGTCGGGGCGGTCTCGCTCGTCCAGTTCGCGATCTGGGGGGCGTCGGGTCGGCTGTTGCTCGGCCAGCGGGCGGCGCTGGTCAGCCGCATGGGCGGCGGCGACCCGGAGGTCGGGCAGGTGTTCCAGGTGCCGCACGTATCCGGGGCGACCGCTCTTGTGTTCATCGCGTTCTTCCTGGGCGGCTTCTTCCTGTACTCGGCGATGTTCGCGGCGGTCGCCGCGACCTGCTCCACCGAGCAGGAGGCGCGCCAGAGCCAGGTACCGGTCACCGTCCTGATCATGATCGCGTTCTTCGGCTCATTCGCCACGCTCGCGAACCCGGAGTCCCGGCTCGCCGTGACCCTCTCGCTCGTCCCGTTCACGTCGCCGATCGCGACTCCGGCGAGGTGGGCGGCGGGGAAT
>QHTP01000146.1 GCA_003220855.1 Gemmatimonadota bacterium | reverse complement strand
TTTCCTCATGCCTGTGGACTATGATGTGATCATTGTCGGCGCCGGCCACGCCGGCTGCGAGGCCGCCGTCATGTCCGCCCGCCTCGGCGCCAAGACCCTGCTCCTCACCTCCAACCTCGACACCATCGGCCAGATGTCGTGCAATCCTGCCATCGGCGGAATCGCGAAGGGCACCGTGGCGCGGGAGATCGACGCGCTCGGCGGCATCATGGGGCGGGCCACCGATCGCGCGACCATTCAGTTCCGGATGCTCAATCGCTCCAAGGGACCCGCCGTCTGGGCCCCGCGCGCCCAATGCGACCGCACGCTCTACCGGCGGGCCGTGCGCGCGCTGCTCGAGGGCTTGCCGACCCTCGAGCTCGCCCAGGGGATGGTCAGCGGACTACTCCTGGACGGCGCGCGGGCGTCGGGCGTTGTGACCGCCGACGGGCGCAGCGTTCGCGCGCGCGCCGTGGTCCTCACGGCCGGGACCTTCCTGCGGGGGCGCATTCACCTCGGCACCGACACGCAGATCCCCGCCGGTCGAGCGGGCGATCAGCCGGCCATTGCTATCGCGGAACACATTGAATCACTTGGACTTACAGCATTGCGCTTCAAGACCGGAACGCCGCCGCGCGTCGACGGCCGGAGCGTCGACTGGTCCAAGGTCGAGCGCCAGGACGGCGACGAGGACGCATACCGCTTCTCGTTCTACGAACGCGCGGCGCTGCCACGGCAGGTGCCGTGTTGGATCACGTGGGCCGGAGAAGAAGTGAAGGCGATCATCCGCGCCCATCTGCAGGAGTCGGCGCTGTACGGCGGGGCCATCAGCGGGCGCGGGCCGCGCTACTGCCCGTCGGTCGAGGACAAGATCGTGAAGTTCCCCGACGCCAAGCGGCACCAGGTGTTCCTCGAGCCCGAGGGTCTGGACACGCACGAGTTGTACGTGAACGGGCTGTCGACTTCCCTGCCGGTGTCGGTGCAGCTCGAATTCTTGCGGGCCGTGCCGGGGCTCGAGCGCGCGCGCATGACCCGGCCCGGTTACGCGATCGAGTACGACTACTATCCGCCCACACAACTCACTCCCTGGCTCGAGACCAAAGCCGTGGAACAGCTGTTCTTCGCCGGCCAGATCAATGGTACGACCGGCTACGAGGAGGCCGGAGGCCAGGGCGTGGTGGCGGGAATCAATGCCGTGCGCCGGCTGCGCGGTCAGGAGCCGGTGCTGTTCGGGCGGGACGCCGCGTACATCGGTGTCCTGGTGGACGACCTGGTGACCCGCGGCGTCGACGAGCCGTACAGGCTGTTCACGTCCCGCTCCGAGTTCCGGCTATTGCTGCGGCAGGACAATGCGCTGCGGCGGCTCGCCCCTCTGGCCGAGCGGCTCGGCCTGTTGAGCGCGGCGGAGCTGCGCACGGCGGAGCGGCGCCGGGCTGACGAAGACGCCGTGCTGGCGGCGGCGCGCGCCACGACGATCGCGCCGGCCGCGGCGGCGCCGGTGCTCCTGACCACGGGCACGACGTTGACTGAGCCGGAGCGCGTGGCGAGCGTGGCTCGCCGGCCCGGTGCGTCGCTACGTGCGCTGCTCGAAGCTGCGGGCGTGGCGCTGACGGCCGACGCGGACGCCGTCGCCAGCGCGGAGATCGAGCTCAAGTACGACGGGTATCTCGCGCGCGAACGGGAGGCGGCCGGGCGGCTGGCGGAGCTCGCCGCGTTCGCCCTGCCCCTAGAGCTTCCCTACCTCGAGCTCAAGAGTCTAGCGACGGAGGCGCGACAGAAGCTGGATCGGATCCGCCCGACCTCGCTGGCGCAGGCGGCGCGTATTCCCGGCGTTTCGCCGAGTGACCTACACAACCTCGTAGTCGAGACGGCGCGTTGGCGCCGACGCGTGGCCTAGTCGAAGCGTCGGGGTAGTTGTTTCACGTGAAACGTGGCATCGGTTTCACGTGAAACTCGGCCTTTACGCCACTCTGCCGGCCCCATATATTGGGACCATTCCAGCAGTACAGCAGTATAACACATTTATTTTCAATATGTTATAGAGATGTCACGCGTCATCGCGATCGCTAATCAAAAAGGCGGCGTCGGAAAAACAACGACCGCCGTCAATCTCGCCGCCTCGCTCGCGACCGCGGAGCGGAAGACGCTCCTGGTCGACGCCGATCCACAGGCCAACTCGACGAGCGGCGTCGGCATCGAGCGCGACCGCATCCGGCACTCGTTGTACGACGCGCTGCTCGACGGCCGGGCGCTCGCCGACGCGCGCTTCTCGCACGTCCACTTCCCCTACCTCGATGTCGTGGCGGCGACCCAGGACCTGGTCGGTGCCGAGATCGAGCTGGTCAACAAGCAAGGGCGGGAGACGGTGATGCGCCGTGCCCTGCGCGACCTGCGCGACCAGTACCAGTACGTGATCACCATCAAGCTGGTGCAGCGGAATTTCAACGCCGCCCTGGCGATCGACGGCGCGCTCTTGACCATGTACGACGCCCGGCTCAACCTCTCGCGGCAGGTCGCGGACGAAGCGAAGGAATACTTCGGGTCTCAGATGTTCGGGATCACTATTCCGCGCAACGTGCGCCTGGCCGAGGCGCCGAGCTTCGGGAAACCCATCCTCTTGTATGACGTGCAGTCGGTGGGCGCCAAGAGCTACCTGGCCGTGGCGCAGGAGCTCATCCGGCGCGTCGAACGCGGCGGCTTGGTGGCCTCGTCCGCCTCCGCCTCCTCCCCTACTCCGCCCGCTGCTGAACCGCTGCCGGAGGTGCCCGCATGACGGAAACCATCACGAGTCGCCGTCGCCTCGGCCGAGGGCTCGAAGCCCTGCTGGGACCCACCCGCGAGGAGGCGCAGCGCGAGGGCAGTCTCGTCGAGCTGGCCATCGCCGAGATCCGCCCCAACCCGTACCAACCACGCCGCGACGTCGACCCCGCCGCGCTCGACGAGCTCACGGCGTCGATCCGCAAAGCGGGTCTGCTCCAGCCGGTCGTGGTGCGCCAGGCGCCCGTCGGTAGCGGTGGTGCGGGCAATGGCGGATTCGAGCTGATCGCCGGCGAACGGCGGCTGCGCGCCTGCCAAGCGCTCGGCTGGGAGAAGATCCCCGCCGTCAAGCGCGAAGTGGACGACCGCACCGTGCTGACGCTCGCGTTGGTCGAGAACCTGCAGCGCGACGATCTGTCCCCTGTGGACGAAGCGCGCGGGTACGAACGACTCATCGCCGAGTTCAACCTGACGCAGCAGGACGTGGCGGATGCGGTGGGACGCGACCGCTCGACCGTCGCGAATGCCCTCCGGCTCCTCAAGCTCCCGGCGGCGGTGCTCGCACTGCTGCACGACGGCGGGTTGTCGGTCGGCCACGCTCGCGCGCTCCTCGCCCTCGACGACGCACGCCTCGCCACGTCACTTGCCAAGGAAGCGGTCGACGCCGGCCTGTCGGTGCGAGACGTCGAGGACCGGGTGCGCGGAGGGCGGGCGCCGGTGAGACGCCCGCGGCTCAAGAAAGGGCAGGGCCAGGCGCCCGAAGTGCGTCGCATCGAAGACGCGCTGCGGCGCCGGCTCGGCACCGACGTCCGCGTGACGCTCCGCGCCAAGGGCAAGGGTCAACTACACGTCAACTTCTACTCCAACGACGATCTCGCGCGCCTCCTCGAGCTGATCCTGGGTACGCCGTTCGACGGATGAGGCACAAGGATCGCCGCGTCACCATCGTCGTCCATACCGACGGGGAACTCGCCTCCCGTCAGTACCGCCTGCCCCTCTGGGCCTTCGAGGCGGGAAAGTGGAGCGCGCTGGTGATCGGCCTGCTGATCGTGTTGTTCTTCGCGTTCGCCGGGCCGATCGGTCGCGCCGCCGCCCGCGTGCCGGGGCTGGAGCGGGAAGTCGCGCGCCTCGAGCAGGAGAACAGCCGCGTGCAGCAGCTCGCCGCGGCCCTGAACCGCGCCGAATCGAATTACCAGGAGCTCCGCTCCATGCTCGGCGTCAAAGCGCCCCCCGACAAGGCCGCCGTCAGCCCCGACCTGATGCACAGCATCGCGGTGCGCGCGCGACCACCCTCGGCGCCGTTGCGCTACGAGAGCGGCACCTCGGAGCCGACGCACTGGCCGCTCGATATCCCCGGCTTCGTCACCCGCGGCCAGGTGCGCCCGGGCGATCCCGCCGAGTCTCACCCCGGCATCGATATCGCCGTGCCCCCGGGCACGCCGGTGCGCGCGGCCGGTGGTGGCGTCGTCGAGGCCGCCGGCACCGACCCCGCCTACGGGCAGTTCGTCCTCTTGCGTCATGCGGGGGGCTTTGAAACGATGTACGGGCACGCGTCGCGCATCCTGGTGCGCGAGGGCGACTCGACGCAGGCGGGACAGGTGATCGCGCTATCCGGCAACTCGGGGCGATCCACCGCGCCGCACCTCCACTTCGAAATCCGCCGCGAGGGGAAATCACTCGACCCCCTCACGGTCGTCAAACAGGAGAATTGACATGGCGATGTTCACCGAGAAGGGGCAGGGCGCGCCCGAGGGCGAACCCGGACTCTCCATCATCGGCACGGGGATGCGCGTCGTCGGCGACATCACCGCCGACGGCGTCGTAAAGATCGAGGGCACGGTGGTGGGTACGGTGCGCGCCGCTCGGCAGGTGCTGGTGGGGAAGGGGGGAGAGGTCGAGGGGGACGTGATCTCGCGCGAAGCGATCATCGGCGGCGAGGTACGGGGCAGCATCCGGGCCGACGAGCGCATCGAGATTCAGTCCACCAGCGTCGTGCATGGTGACGTGGCGGCCAAGCGGCTGCTGGTGCAGGAAGGCGGCGAGATCAACGGCGTCGTTCGCATGGGTGAAGCGGCGCTCGAAGCAGAGCCTGGCGAAAAACTCAACGCGGGGCGGTCGTACTAGACGCCCCCGGGGATATCCACACTGCACACGCTCTCCATGTGGATTTCATATGTCGTTGTCAGTAAATAGCTTAGCTGCTGTGGTGACGTGAAAATCTCGCGTCACTGTCGATAATCTGGTGAGATAATGTCTCTATACTGGCTCGCCTGATGCGCGCGATCGATCTGGCCGTGCTGGTGTCGTATCTCGATCGCTATCTCCGCATCAGCGAGGTGGCGGACGCTCCCAACGCTCTCAACGGGCTCCAGGTCGCGAACGGTGGAACGATCAGCCGTGCGGCGGCCGCCGTGGACCTATGCGACGCCACGGTGCAGATGGCGGCGCAGCAAGGGGCCGACTTGCTCCTGGTCCATCACGGTCTCTTCTGGCGTGGGCTCGAGCCCCTCACCGGGCGCGCGTATCGTCGGGTGGCGGGACTCATCAAGCACAACATCGCACTGTACAGCGCGCACCTCCCGTTGGACGTGCATCCCGAGGTCGGCAACAACGCGCTGCTGGCCCACCAACTCGGCGTCGCTCGGCGCGGAGAGTTCGGGGAGGAGTACGGGATGCGGATCGGCGTCTGGGGAGAGGTCGACGTCCCGCGCGCGGCCCTGGCGCAGCGCCTGGAAGACGTCGTGGGCGGGCGCACCCGGCTCATGGCGTTCGGGCCCGAGCGCGTGCGCCGGGTCGGGATCGTCACGGGAGCCGCGGGCTCGATGATCGGGCAGGCCGCCGCGGTGGGCCTCGACACATACATCACGGGTGAAGGGTCGCACCACACGTTCTTCGATGCCGAGGAGCTGGGGCTGAACGTGTTCTACGCGGGGCACTACGCGACGGAAACGTTCGGCGTGAAGGCACTGGCCGAGCGGCTCTGCACCGAGTTCGACCTCCCTTGGACGTTTCTGGACCACCCGACGGACCTCTGAGCGGTTAGGGCACCGCCATGATCCCGACCTCGTCGCCGTAGTCGTCGGCCGCACGAGTCATCCCGGCCGGGACGATCCACGCGCCTCCGTCGATCCGCACGTTCAGCCGGTGCAGGCCGCTCGGGATCAGCAGCACCGCTTCCCACATTCCGTCGGCGGTGCGGCGCAGCGGGCGCGGTTCCCAGTCGGTGAAGTCGCCCGCGAGCTCGACGCCCGCCACGCTGCTGGCCGTGTGCAGCACGAGGCGGACGGCGCCGTTGGGCTGCGACGCAACCTCGAGCCGCGCACCTGGCACGGGGTCATCGTCGTCCGGCGTCCGCTGCCGCGCCGCGCTCGGCAGAGCGGTGCGGGCGGCGAGCCGGGCCGGGCTCGCGAGGCGCAGCCGTATGCCGCCGCTCACGTAGCGACCGGCCACGCTGCCACTGACCGGGTCGGTGGGGTAGCGACCCCCGGCCACGAACAGCATTGTTCGCTGGCCCAGCGTGAGCGTCGCGCTCGCTTCGCCGAACACGCCGTGCCCGCCCCCCCGGCTCGCGAACCGGGCGCCGAGGGACGCGTCGAGTGCGAGCGCCCCGCGACGGGCCTGGGCGGTCGAGACGAGATCGCTGTACGTCGTGTCGCCCACGAACGAGCGGCTCGCCGACGCCGCCAGCGTCACACCGGAGCGCCGCGCCCACGCTCCGATGCCGGCACCGGTGACGGGGAGCGCCGCACTGCCGTACGAGGTGCGCCCGGCGGTGGCTCCGATCCAGGCGCCGCGGTCCGCTCCCAGGACATGCAGTCGCGCGTCGGCGGTGGCGTGCCAGAAGCTCGCGAAGTCGAGATAGCGGCTCGCGCCCACCGAGCCACCCAGTTCACCCCGCCACCGATGCTCGGGGGGACGGATCAGGAACGAGCCGGCGACGAGACCCTGGAGACTCCGGTGGCCGCTCTCGAACCGCAGATAGGTGCCGCGCGCCGTGAGGGTGCTGGTCGGCTGCTCCCAGCGCAGGGCGGGCGAGAGCGACGCGGCCGCCGAAGGGAGGAAGCCGTCGTAGCGTACGGACGACACGCCGACGTCGACGGTACCCGTCGTTTGCGCCGACGGGGCGCGAGGGCCCAAGAGCGACCACGCCGCGGCGACGGACGCGGCCCACGTATGTCTCGCGGCCCAGGGCGGCCGCACGCTATCAGGGACGGCCGGGGCGCTGCTGGCGGGCCCCCGCGTTCACTTGCACGGCTGCGTTGGCGACCGCGGCGGCGGTCGCAGACGCGGGCGGTGCGCCGAGTGCGATGTCGCGCTCCACGGCGCGGCGGAACTCGACCAGGTCTGTGTCTCGTGCGTTCGCGGCGAGGGAGAGCACCGCGGCCGCGGCGCTGTCGACCGGGACGCCGCTCGCGACGAGGTCCGTGAGCACGGCGAGCGGCACGATCAGGGACGCCCGCCGCACCCGCCGCAGCTCGGTCAAGGTGGCCGCGGGCGCCCCGGCGCGCAGCGCCGCGGCCGCGGCCGTCAGCTCGGGTGGCGAGGCCGTGGGGCCGAGGGCGTGACGCGCGTGGCCCAGGTCGAGGGCCAGCCCGCGGACCGCGGCGACGATGCGGTCGGCGGTGGCCCGCTTGGTCGCGCCTTCGAGGGCGCGCTGCACCAGTGGCTCGGTGGGGAGCGCGGCCGCGCGCGCCGAATCGACCAACGCCGCCACGATCGGTCGGGTGATCGAGTCGAGGCGCTCGAGCCGCGAATCGGGCCGCTGGGCGGCGGCCGTGCCCGCGACGAGAGTCGCCGCGACCAGGCCGGACCCGAGCCGGCGCCAGTACACCGTCACGAGCCCCCCACGGTCACGACCGAGCTCGGCGTGCCGAACTCGTCATCGCGCGCGGCGGGAGCCGCGGGATCGGCCAGCCAGCTCACGCCGTCCACGAGGAACGCGTAGCGATACCGCCCCGGTGTCAACGGAAGCACAGCGGTCCACACCGATGCTTGCTTGCCGGCGCGCTGCATCGGCGTGCGGGCGGCGTCCCAGTCGTTGAAGTCCCCCACGAGCGACACAGTCGCCGCGCGCGGCGCGACCACGACGAAGCTGAACTCGCGCGCGCCGGTGGAGGCAGGGTGAGACAGTCGATCGGGACGCGACAGCACGACCGCGACGAACACCGCGGCGATCGCGAGCGCGCTCAATGGCGAGAGCCGCACGGTGCGGGGCCTCGTGAGCCAGTGCCAGGTCGCGCGCGTCGCCCCTCCCGCCCGGCGGGCCGGGAGCCGCGCGATCTGCTCCATCACGCGCGCATCGAGGTTAGCATCGACCGTGACCGGACGGCGCAGCTGCCGCACGACGCGCCCGACGAGCTCCTCATCCGGCTCAAACACGCTCCGCCTCCCTGAGAATCATTTGCAGCTGCTCGCGGGCGCGCTTCACCCGCATCTTGAGCGCCGACACGCCCGCACCGGTCACCCGCGCCATCTCTTCGTACTCGAGATCCTCGACGTGCTTGAGGAGAAACGCTTCCCGGTATTCCGGAGTCAGCCGCGCCAAGGCCCAGCACACCACGTCCTCCCCCTCGGTCTGTTCGGCGACGCTCGCGTGGGCGACGCCGTTGAGCGCGGCTTCGTCGCGCACGAACACCCGCCCGCGTCTCGCCGCGCGGGCGCCCGTCGTGCGGCACCGATTCACCAGAATGCCGTACAGCCACGCCCCAAAACGCGCCGGATCGTCGCAGCGCTCGAGCGAGCGATACGCCCGGACGAACGCGTCCTGGAGCGCCTCCTCGGCGTCCTCGCGATTGCCGAGCATGTGCACGGCGTAGCGGGCCAACCGGTCACGGTACCGCGCGACGAGCGTGGCATATGCCGCGGTGTCGCCGCCGAGCACCCGGCGCACCACGTCGACGTCGCTCGTCCCCACGCTGTGTATACCCACCCGCGCTCCCCGGACGTCACATCGGTGTCAGGCGGCCGCGCTTGTGACGCGGCGCATTGTAGCAGAGGTATCTCTCACGAAGGCGACCTGCAAGTCCGCTGCCACAGGAGTTGGTCTATGTCAAAACGTGCCACACTCGCCGGATGCTTGGTGGTCGCCCTCTCACTGGCCGGCTGCTACCAGGACGAGGCCACGCTCGCCTCGCCAGCGGGCCTGCGGCCGCGCATCACGGTGCGGCTCACCGACTCCCCCTTCCCGTACGACTCGGTCGCGAGCGTGAACCTCTACATCGTCCGTATCGAGGCGAGCACGCAGACCAATGCGTCGGACACCTTGGGCACCATTGGGGACTGGACGGTCATCACCGAGCCCCGGAAGAGCGTCAACCTCCTCGCTTTCCAGAGGGGCACGACGGCTTTCCTCGGGGCAGGAGAGCTCCCAAGCGGCCAGTACCACGAGATTCGCATGACGATCGACACGAGTCTGTCGTCGATCATCTTCAACAGCGGCGCCAAAGCCACGGTGGACTGGCGGAACCATTCGGGCACGAACGAAATGCCAATCTACGCGTTCGTGCAGTATCCGGTGAACGTCCCGACCGAGGGCGCCGAGATCGTGCTCGACTTCGACCTGGGCCGCAGCTTTCTGTTCGACTACTTCGGGGGGGGCTCGTTCACCCTCTTCCCCCAGCTACGCGCCATCAATACGGCGGCAGCTGGAGCGATCGCGGGAACGGTGACGACCAACTATGGCGCCGGCGTGGTCCCGGTGAAGGACGCGGGCGTGACCGTATGTGATAGTGCCTGCTCCGGGGCGGCGATCATCGCTACGGGTTTGAGCGATGCCACGGGACGCTACACGGTCCCCTTTGTGAGCGCCGGCACGTACGTGGTCCGGATCGAGCGCATCGATCGGCCCGATCTCATCGCCGTGGTCACGCCGAACGTACAGGTCCGAGCGGGTGACACGACGCAACTGTCCGTGTCCCTTCCCGAGGCGGGCTCGAACGGGGCGTACGTGCGCATCTCCGGTCCGTCGTCCGTGGGTGTCGGCGGATCGATCGTGCTCGCGGTGGCCGTGGGCGATGCGAACGGCAATCCAATCCAGCATCCGTCCGTGACCTGGACGAGCGGCGACACGTCGATTGCGATGGTGTTCCCCGTCGGGGTCGCGTTCGACACCATCGCCTCCGTGAGCGGGCGCCAGCCGGGATTCGCGACGATCAAGGTTACGAGCGGTGGCCTCGCCGACTCCATCGTAGTCCAGGTGGTCGCCCCGACAAGGAATGGTTCGGTCGCGACGGTCACTGTAATGCCCGAGAGCGCGAGCGTCGCCTTGACCGACACGAGCTTCAGCTTCCAGGCGCAACTGCGGGACTCGGCAGGAAACAGCCTCAGCGACCGGCCCGTCTCATGGTTCAGCACGGACACCTCGGTCTTCATCGTGCACGGGTATGGGCTTTCGAGCGGCATCCAGCCGCGCGCCGCCGGGACGGCGTTCGTGCGGGCCACGAGCGAGGGCAAGACGGGCCAGGCGAAGGTCACCGTGCACTGACGCCGGGGGGCTCGCCGTGCGTCTCCCCGGCCGGTAGCTTGCGGGTTCCCCCGTTCCCTTGTCGGGAGGACTCGTGCGCCGTACTCCCCTGCTGGCCCTGCTCGTCGCGACCGCCTGCGCCCGGCCGCCGCAGGCCATCGCTCCGCCGCAGCCCGGCCTGTTCGGCCCCTCCAGTCATCCCGTGCTCTTGCCGCCGCGATTCGGTGAGCCCGGCCTGCCGCGCACCGACGCCGAGTGGCGTGGCGTCGGCAGGGAGGCAGCGGCGCTCTTGTCGCAGTACGTCGCGATCAACACCACCAACCCTCCCGGCAACGAGCTCAAGACGGCCGAGTGGCTCAAGGCCGTGCTCGCGCGCGAGGGGATCACCGCGCAGATCTTCGACCCCGGGCCGGGCAAGGCGAACCTGTACGCGCGCCTTGCCGGAGACGGCAGCGCCCGGCCGCTCATCCTGCTCAACCACATGGACGTGGTGCTGGCGACCCCGGAATACTGGAAGGTCGACCCCTTCGCCGGCACGGTGCAGGACGGCTATCTGTGGGGGCGTGGCGCGCTCGACATGAAGAGGAGGTGGGCGCCGGCGTCGGGGCGGGGTGGATGGTGGAGCATCACCCGGAACTGGTGCAGAACGCCGAGTTCATGATCACCGAAGGGGGCACGATCCGCGCGGGCCCCACCAGGCGGATCGAGTACTACGGCGTAGGGACCACCGAGAAGTCGCCGTTCTGGCTCGAGGTGACGGCCCACGGCACGGCGGGACACGGCTCCCGACCCACTCCCGACAACCCGGTGCACCGGCTGGTGCGCGCGCTGTATCGCATCGCCAGTTATCAGACGCCCCTCGTGGTGACGCCGGCGGTGGAGCGCTACCTGCGCGATCTCTCGACCATCGAGCCCGACCCGGTGCGGCGCGCCTGGCTCGCGGATGTACGCGCGGCGCTCAAGGATTCCGCCGCCGTCCGCGCCCTCACGGGGGACCTGACGTACAACGCGCTGCTCCGCAACACGATTTCGATCACCGGCCTCACGGGCAGCGACAAGACAAACGTGATCCCGCCGGTGGCCACGGCCGGGCTCGACGTGCGGCTCCTGCCGGGGCAGGACCCGCAGGCGTTCCTCGCCGATCTGATCCGCGTGGTCGGGGACACGGCCGTTGCCATCAGGGCGCCCGGCCTCACCTGGCCGGCGACCGAAAGTCCGACTGACACGGAGCTGTTCCGCGCCATCGTGGCCGCGGCGCGCGAGCGGACGCCCAATGCCCTGGTCACCACGCCGCCGCTCACCGGCTTTACCGACAGCCATTACTTCCGGCAGCTCGGGATCGTGAGCTACGGCCTGTCACCGTTTCCGCTCAACCAGACCGAGTCGCGCGGCGTGCACGGGAACGACGAGCGGGTGAGCCTCGACGATATCGCGTTCGGCGTGCACTTCGTATACGACATAGTCTCCCGCGTCGTCGCGCGGTGATGGCGTTCTTCCTGCACCCGCGCCGCCACCCGCCGGCGCGGGAGCGGCGTCCGCCCGTGTTCGAGCGGCTCACCAAAGCGCGAGTGGGCTGGGTGGTGGAGCGCCTGGCCGCGCCGTTCGCGCGGTGGGACAATGCGCGGCTCGAGAGTCCCGAGATCGCCCTCCCGGTCCGCGACTTGGACCCCCGGCTCGTCGGCTACCGCATCGCGCTCGTGACCGACCTGCATCACGGGCCCGCCGTGCCCGACCGCTGGTTCGCCCGCGTGGCGGATCGCGTGGCCGACCTCGCGCCCGATCTCGTCGCCCTGGGTGGGGACTTCGTGAGTCACGCCCGCAGGGATCTTGATGGGCTGGACGGCATCCTGGCGCGGTTTCGCGCCCGCGACGGCAGCGTGGCCGTGCTTGGCAATCACGACCACTGGGTCGATCCTGACATGGTGGGGCGCATCGTCGAGCGCGCCGGCGCGCGGCTGCTCACGAACCGGCACGAGTTGTTCCGCCGCGGGACGGCAACGCTCGCCGTCGCCGGGGTCGACGACTTCAGCCACGGTGCGGTGCGGCCCGACGAGGCGCTGGCCGATGTGCCGGCCGACGTGCCGCGCGTGCTGCTGTCGCACAATCCCGATCTGATCGAGTATCTCCCCGCCGGGCTGCGCGTGGACGTGATGCTTTCGGGACACACCCACAACGGCCAGGCGCACCTGCCGCTGGTCGGACCGATCATCGCGCCATCGCAGTTCGGCCGGAAGTACCTGCACGGACTGAAGCGCGTGGGAGAGACATGGCTCTACGTGTCGGCGGGGGTCGGCAGCGCGGCGATTCCCCGGTGGCGCAATCCGCCGGAGCTGCCCGTGCTCCGCCTGACGGCGGCGTAGCGGGCTACTTGAGCGAGACGACGAACCTGACGGTCACGGTCTCCGCCGTCTGCGGCGCCACCGTGCAGAAGCAATCCAGGCCGATCAAGCGCTTGACGCCGAGCACCTCCGCCTCCGCGATTCCCGGCACATCGCGGTACGCGATCTCGAGCATGGTCCCGTCGATGATGCGGTAGGCCACCGGGCGACCGCACAGGCGGTGGTGCGGATCGATCCTCGCGAGGCCCTCGCTGAGCCGGTGGCGGATCGCGCTGGCCTGCTCGGACTGCGCGACGGGGAGATCGGTCACAGGGCCGCCTCACGGCGGTTTGCCGACACGGCGGCGGCATTGCGCCGCAGGCCGGAGGCACCGGGGCGCTCGAACGGCGTGTCGCCGAAGCGCCGCTCGAACTCGTCGGGCGCGACGGCGAGCAGCTCCGCCAGGTCGGGTGCGGCGATCTCGGCGCGGACGGCGAGCTCCGGGTCGGACGTCGGCTCCGCGAACCTGATGTTCCACGGGCACACATCCTGACATACGTCGCATCCGAAGAGCCAGTCGCCCACCAGCCGGCGTTCGTCATCCCGGAACGGCGCTGCGTGCTCGATCGTGAGGTAGGAGATGCAGCGCCGGGCGTCGAGCACTCGGGCCTCGACGAACGCGTCGGTGGGACAGGCGTCGAGACAACGGCGGCACGTGCCGCAGCGATCGGCCTGGAACGGCAGGTCGCAGACGAGCTCCGCATCGGTGAAGATCACGCCGATGAAGGTGAACGAGCCGATCGTCGGATTGATCAGCATGGTGTTCTTCCCGGTCCAGCCCAGCCCGGCGCGCTGCGCCAGCTCGCGCTCCGGGACCGGACCCGCGTCGACGTAACAGCGTGTCCTCGCGCCGGGCGCGAGCTCCCGGACGGCGGTAGCGAGCTGCTCGAGGCGGCGGCCGAGGACCGTGTGGTAGTCAGTGGACCAGGCGTACTGGGCGACTTTGGCCCCGGGCTCGCGCCCGGGGTCAGTCGCGCCATGGAAGTAGTTGGTCAGCGTGACGATCGCGACGCCCGCGTCGGGGACGATGCGGGCCGGACGTTTCCGTTGCTCGACCTGGCGATGCAGGTACGTCATGCTGCCCGCGTACCCGGCGGCGAGCCACTGATCCAAGTCGTCCGCATGCGCGTTCGACTCGAGACTCGCCACGCCTACGGCGTCGAAGCCGAGTTCGAGCGCCCGACGCTTCGCCGCGACGGTTCTCCGTGACGTCTCTCCGGGACGGTTTTCCTCGACGTCTTTCATAGACGCATCGTCTCCCGTCTCCACCGGGCGAAGCGGATGACGTCGTCGAGCGGCGGCACGGCCGCAGCGTCGCCGTACGCGGTGAACATTCGCCAGCGCACGTACTCGCGCGGCGGCAGCGGCAGGAACGGCGCCCGGCGGTACCAATCGCGCGCGCGGGAGCTCCAGGCGAGACGGACGAGGTCGAGTGCCAGGCGCGGGTTCACGAGCGCCCGCAGGGCGAGGCGTACGGTGAGCGCCGGCCAACCGGCGCGTGGCTGCATGAGAGCCAATCTACTCGCGAGGCGTGCCCGGCGCGCTTTTCCTCCTGTATATTGACCGCCTATGACGCTCGCTGGCCGTCACATCGGCACTCCTGCCGGGGCTCACCCGCTCGCCCGCTATCGCAGCGAGTTCCCGATCTTTCGGGACGGCATCTATTTGAACACGTGCTCCCTCGGCGCCCTCGGCGAGCGCACGCGTCGGCGCGTCGCCGAATTTCTCGATGTCTGGCAGCGCCGCGGAGCGTCCGCCTGGTACGACGTGTGGTGGGGGGCGCTCGGGGAATTGCGCGCCCGCTACGCGCGGGTCGTGAATGCCGGCCCGGCGGAAATCGCGCTCGCGCCGAGCATCTCGGTCGCGCTCTCGGCCGTGGCGGAGGCGCTCGACTACGCTCGCCGCCCGCGCGTGGTCGTCACGTCGCTCGATTTCCCGACCGTGGCCTATCAATGGCTGGCCAAACAGCCGCGCGGCGTGGAGCTGGTCGTGGTCGAGAGCCCAGACGGGGTCTCGGTGCCGGTGGAGGCGATCGCGCGGGCCGTCGACGAGCGGACTGCCCTGGTGGCCACGTCCCACGTGTACTTCACGAGCGGGGCGATCCAGGATATCGCGGCGGTCGCCGAGGCCGCGCACCGGCGCGGTGCGCTGCTGCTCGTCGACGCCTACCAGTCCGTGGGGCAGCTCCCGGTGGACGTGAAGGCCGCGGGCGTGGACTTCCTGACCGCCGGCGGGCTCAAATGGCTGCTGGGCGGGCCGGGGATCGTGTTTCTGTATGCGCGCGAGCAGCTGACGCGGAGCCTGGCCCCGCAAATCGCCGGCTGGTTCGGCCACAGGAACCAATTCGCGTTCGATCCGCGCGTGCTGGAGCTGCACCATGACGCGCGCCGCTTCGAGCTCGGCACCCCGTCGCTCGCGGCGGTGTACGCACAGCTCGGTGGTCTCGACTACATCGAAGAGATCGGGGTCCCCGCCATCCGGCGGGTGACCGCCGAGCTCACCGAAGACCTGATCGGGCGGGCGCGGGAACATGGCTTCCGGCCCAAGGTCGCCGCGCGCGCTCAGGAGCGCTCGGCGATCGTCATGCTGCCGGCGGCCGATCCGGCGGCGGGCGTCCGACACCTCGCCGCCGCCGGCATCGTCGCCGACGCGCGCCCGGGGCACGTGCGCCTCTCCCCTTTCTTCTATAACGTGCAGGACGACCATGTCGCAGCGCTCGAGCAGCTCGCCACGCACGGCGATCACTGAGGACGAACGACTCCTCTCCCAGGTTCCCCGCGAGCGCCGGCCCTTCACGCGGACGGACTCGTGGCGCGTGCTCCGGATCATGGGCGAATTCGTCGAGGGGTTTGACACGCTCTCCGACGTCTACAGCGCCGTCACGGTATTCGGGTCGGCGCGTACCCCGGCGGACGATCCCTACTACGAGCATGCCGTGGAAACCGCGCGGCTGCTCGCCCAGGAGGGCTTCCCGATCATTACCGGGGGCGGGCCCGGGATCATGGAAGCGGCGAATCGCGGCTGCCAGGAGGGCAACGGCCTGTCGATCGGCTGCAATATCGAGCTGCCGTTCGAGCAGGGGCTCAACCCCTACGTCGAGCGCGCCATCAACTTCCGCTATTTCTTCGTCCGCAAGACGATGTTCGTGAAATATTCCACGGGGTTCATCGTCTTCCCGGGGGGCTACGGCACCATGGACGAGCTGTTCGAGGCGCTGACGCTGATCCAGACCGGGAAGGTGACGCACTTCCCGGTGATCCTGTTCGGCCGGGCGTATTGGCAGGGGCTTGCCGAGTGGCTGCGGGAGCGCGTCGCCGGCGAGGGCAAGATCGCCACGACCGATCTGCAGCTCTTCACCATCACGGACAGCCCGCGGGAGGCGGTGGCGATCGTGCGGCAGGCGCGCGAGCGCCGCACGCAGGCGCTCCCCGCCGCGGCGGCCGAAAGCGACGTCTAGCGACTGGGGACGCCACGATGACTCGCAAGGACTTTCTGCGCGGCCAGCGCATCGATCCGCAGCCGATCACCGGCCGGGAGACGATCCCGGACCTGGTGGACCACGCGTTCCTCGCCTACAACGCCGGCCGCCTGGCGGAGGGGTGCCGCCTGTTCGCCGAGCGGATGCTCGAGGACGACGTCACCGTCGGGATGAGCTTGACGGGGGCGATGACCCCTGCCGGACTCGGGATGTCCACCATCATTCCGCTCGTCGAGGCCGGGTTTCTCGACTGGATCGTTTCCACCGGCGCGAACCTGTACCACGACGCGCATTTCGGGCTGGGGCTCGCGATGCATCGCGGGACGCCGTTCGCGGACGACGTCGAGCTGCGCGAAGAGGGAGTGGTGCGCATCTACGACATCTTCTTCGACTCCGAGGTGCTGCTCTCGACCGACGCCTTCATCCGCGAGGTGTCGGCGGCGCCCGAGTTCCAGCGGCCGATGAGCACGGCGGAGTACCACTATCTCCTGGGCGGGTACGTCCTCCAGCGGGAGCAGGCGCTGGGCTTGTCGCGGAAATCCCTGCTCGGTGTCGCCCATGAGTGCGGCGTGCCGGTCTACACGTCGTCGCCCGGCGATTCATCGATCGGCATGAACGTCGCCGAGCAGGCGCTGACGGGCTCCCAGCTGCGCTTCGATCCGAGCGCCGACGTGAACGAGACGTCGGCGATCGTGTTCGACGCGAAGACGCACGGCGGCAAGAGCGGGGTCCTGATCATCGGGGGCGGCAGCCCCAAGAATTTCGTGCTCCAGACAGAGCCGCAGATACAGGAGGTCCTGGGCATCAGCGAGAAAGGGCACGACTACTACCTGCAGATCACCGACGCCCGCCCCGACACCGGCGGCCTGTCGGGGGCGACGCCCTCCGAGGCGGTGAGCTGGGGCAAGCTCGACCCCGACCAGCTCCCGGGCACCGTGGTCTGCTACCTCGACAACACGGTCGGCTTTCCGATCATCGCCGCGTACGCGCTCGCCAAGCGGAAGAAGCGGCGGCTCAGACGGCTGTACGATCGGCGCGACCAGCTCCTGCGCCAGCTCACCGCGGCGTACCGCGAGGCGAAGGCGGACCGCGACGCCCGTGCGGAGGCGACGACTGTCGACCGCAGACCCTGAGTTCGCGGCTCCCGCGGCCACGTCCCGGGCGTACGCGGCGTATGCCCTGGGTTTGCTCACGCTCATCAACCTCCTCAACTACACCGACCGCAACGTCGTCTTCGCCCTGTTCGAGCCGATCAAGCGAGAGCTCGTCGTCTCCGACCAGCAGCTGGGGTGGCTGGGATCCGCGTACGTCGTCGTGCTGTCGCTGTTCGCGCTGCCGCTCGGCGTGCTGGGAGACCTGAAGTCGCGGCGCGCGGTCATCGCGTTCGGCGTGGGCCTGTGGAGCGCCTGTACCGCGCTGGGTGCGGCCGTGAGTCGCTTCTGGCAGCTGCTGCTGTGCCGGGCCCTGGTGGGCGTGGGAGAAGCGGGCTACGGGCCCGCCGCGCAGGCCCTGATCGCCGAGTTCTTCCTCGGCCGCCGCCGCGCGTTCGCCATCGGGATCTACTCGGTCGGCATGGCGTTCGGGGGCGTGCTCGGCATCTGGTTGGGCGGCGTACTCGCCGAGCGCCACGGTTGGCGGGCGGCCTTCGTCGTGCTCGGCGTTCCCGGATTCGTGCTGGCGCTGCTCGCGTCGCGGCTGCGGGAGCCGCGCCGTCGCCCGCCCGCCACGATCCGCGCCACCGTGGAGGGCTGGTACGCGCGCGGGCGCGCCCGTGCGCGACAGGCCCTGCGTGTGGGCAAGCCGCTGATCTGGTGTACGCTGGCGGGGGCGGCGCTCTCGAGCGTGCTCGACGTGCTCCAGGGGCTTCCGCCCGGGATCGACACGGCGGTGTTCGCGGCGTGCGTGAGCGTCGGCGTCGTCTGGACGGTGGTGCGACTGGTCCCCGTGGCCGTACGCGGGACCAGCGAAGCGACCGAAGTCGCGGCCACGGCATTCGGCGATTTCCTCCAGGCCTCCGGCACGGTCCTCCGGACGCCGACCCTGATCTGGATGTTCGTCGGCGGAGCGCTGGTCACCTTCGCCGTGAACGGGCTGATCGCGTGGGCGCCGAGTTTTCTCGAGCGCACCCACGGGCTGTCGGTCGCGACCATCGGGCGGCAATTCGGGGTGTGGGGGCTCGCGGGCGGGGCGCTGGGTGCGCTGTTCGGCGGTCG
>QHTP01000145.1 GCA_003220855.1 Gemmatimonadota bacterium | reverse complement strand
CGTGGCGCCGCTGCGCAACGTCGAGCTCACGGCCCCGTACATGCACGACGGCGCGTTCCCGACGCTCGAAGCCGTGCTGCGCCACTACAATGACGTGCCGCTCGCGCTCCAGACGTACGACGCCTCGCAGCTCGAGCCGGCGCTGCGCGCCAGCTACCACGGCGACGCCGCCACCATCGATTCCGTGATCCGGGCGCTGGATTTCCGGTTGCGTACACCGCTCCACCTCACGGACGACGAATTGAGCGACGTCGTGGCATTTCTCAAGTCGCTCACGGATCCGTCGGCCCGGGACTTGAGCGCCCTCGTTCCGGCCGCGGTGCCGAGCGGGCTACCGGTGCCACGGTGACGCGGCCTCAGTGCCAGAGGTGCCAGACCGTGTAGATCAGCAGCCCGACCAGGCCTCCCACGAGCGTGCCGTTGATGCGCACGAACTGCAGGTCCCGTCCGACAGCCAGCTCGAACCGCCGCGCCGTCGCCTCCGGGTCCCAGCCGGCGACGGTCTGGGCGATCAGGTCGCCGATTTCGTGTCGGTAGCGCTCCACCACGGAGGCCGTGAGGTCGATGACCAGGTCGTCGAGCTCGGCGAGGAGGGCGTCGTTCGCGAGCAGGGCCGCGCCGAACTCGCTGAGGCCGCGCTCGAGCGGTCCGGGCGCCGCGCCGTCCGCCCGCGTAGCGTAGGCGACGATGGCGCGCCGCATCGCCTCCCACAGCCGGGCGGACAGGTCGGCGATCGCGGGATCGGCGAGCCATTCCTGCTTGAGCGCTTCCGCCCGGGCGATGACGTCGGGTGCGTGCTGCAGGCGGTCGACGAAGTCCCGTAGCGCGGTATCGAACGCCGCGCGCAGCGGGTGATCCGGCCGGGCGCCGATGTCCCGCAGCAGTCCCTCGACGGTGACGATGATGCGCTGGTAGATCTGGTCGTCCACCACGCCCGGCACCCACCACGGACTCTCGGCCCGCACCTTTTCGCGAATCACGTCGCGGTTGTCGTGCACCGCCTGGGCGGCGAAGCGCACGGCCTCGTTGAGCAGCCCCTGGTGGCGGTCGTCCGCCAGCACCAGCGCCAGCGTCTTGCCGAGCGTGGGCGCCACCTGCGTGGCCTGCAGCCGGGCGCTCACGACCTGGTGCACCAGGGCGCGGACGTCGGCGTCGGGCAGGGTGTCGAGCGTCTTCGCGACGCCGCTCGCGACCTGGCGCGCGATCCGCCGGCCGTGCTCCGGGTCGGCGAGCCACCGGGCGGCGCGCTCCGCGGGACGCACCGCACGCAGGTTGGCGGCGACCACCTCGCGCGACAGGAAGTGACTCTGCACGAAGGTCCCCAGGATCCGGCCGATCCGCTCCTTGCGGGTGGCCACGATGGCGGTGTGCGGGATCGGGAGACCCAGGGGATGGCGGAACAAGGCCGTCACGGCGAACCAGTCCGCCAGGCCGCCGACCAGCGACGCTTCCGCCGTGGCGCGCACGTACCCGAGCCACGGGTACCGTCCCTCGTACAGGCTCGCCCCGACGAACACCACCGCCGCGAGCGCGAGCAGGCCGGTGGCCTGTCGCTTCATCGCGTCGAGCTGCGCCTGCCGGACGGCATCGTCCGGCCGCGACCACGGGGACGGGGCGGCCGTCATGTCACCGACTAAGATAGCGCTGACGCCCGCGTGATTTCCCCGAGGGTCACAGGTCGAGCTCCCACGTCTCCGACACGAGCGCCTTGCCGAAACTGTGGTTCCGCTCCTTGCGCACCACCCGAAAGCCGGCCGCCTGATACAGCCGCCGCGCGGCGCGCAGCTCGCTCTGGGTCCAGAGCATGAGCTTGCGGTAGCCCGCCTGGCGGGCGAAGCGCACGCACTCGTCGACCAGGCGGGTCCCGAGGCCCGACCCACGGGCCTGTAGCTCGACCAGCAGCAGGCGCAGTTGGGCGACCGTGCCCGATCGCGCCACGAGGAACACCGATCCCACGACCGTGCCGTCCCGTTCCGCGATCCAACAGCGCTCCCGTGTCGGGTCGAAGCGTTGAACGAACCGCGCCACGATCTCCGCGACCAAGGCCTCGAACTGTGCGTCGTAGCCGTACTCGCGTGCGTACACCGCGCCGTGGCGGTGCACCACCCAGCCCATGTCGCCCGGCTGCGGGGGGCGGAGCAGATACGCGGCGGCTGGCGGCGGGCCGTCGCGGAGCAGCCGCTCGATCGTATCCATCGCGGCGATGACGCGGGCCTGCGCGGCGGGGGCCAGGCCGGCGAGCATCGCGGCCACCTCGTCGTGCGAGCGGGCGTCGAGTGGGGCGAACGCCTTGCGCCCCGTCGCCGTGAGGGCGAGGTGGCTCCGGCGCCCGTCGGCCGCGGACCGTGTCCGGGTGACCAGGGCGCGCTTCTCGAAGCCGCGCAGGATGCGGCTCAGGTAGCCCGCATCGAGATCCAGGTCGCGGCCCAGCTCGGTGGCCGTCGGCTGCTCGCGGTGCGCCAGCTCGTACAGGACGCGCACCTCCGTCAGCGACATCGGACTGTCGTACGCCCCGCGCCGCAGCAGGCCGATCTGCCGCGTGTAGAACCGGTTGAAGCGGCGCGCCGCCTCCACCCGCCGCTCCAGCTCCCGCGACCCCATGCCGCCAATGTCCGGTCAATAGTTGACGCTGTCAAGTACTTCCCTCGTTCCCCGCCCTGCGTAGATTCCGGTCACGCCCATGGCCGCTTCCCCGACACCCGACACCCGACCGCCCAAGAAGACCATCACGCCGGGCGCCTGGCAGGAAGCGCGCGGCCTGATCTACGCGCACCGCGGCCGCCTCGGCCTCGGGCTCGCGCTGCTGCTCGTGAATCGCCTCGCCGGTCTCGTCCTGCCCGCGTCGTCCAAGTGGGTGATCGACCGGGTCATCGGGCAACACCACCCCGAGCTGCTGCTCCCCCTCGCCCTCGCCGCCGGCGCCGCCACCCTCGTGCAGGCGCTGACGGGGTTCGCCCTGTCGCAGGTGCTCGGCGTCGCCGCGCAGCGCGCAATCACCGACATGCGGCGCACGGTGCAGGCGTACGTCCTGCGCTTGCCCATCAGCTACTTCGACTCGACCAAGAGCGGCATCCTCATCTCCCGCATCATGAGCGACGCCGAGGGCATCCGGAATCTGGTCGGCACCGGCCTGGTGCAGCTCGTGGGCGGCCTGGTGACGGGGGCGATCGCGCTGGGCGTCCTGTTCTACCTGAACTGGCGGCTCACCCTGATCGCGATCCTCATCCTGGCCTGTTTCGGCGGCGGGATGGCGTACGCGTTCACCAAGCTGCGTCCCCTGTTCCGCGAGCGCGGCAAGCTCAACGCCGACGTGACCGGGCGGCTGGGCGAAACGCTCGGCGGCATCCGCATCGTCAAGGCCTACCGGGCCGAGCGCGGCGAGCGTCTCGTGTTCACGCGCGGGGCGCACACCCTGTTCCGCAACATCGCCGCCACGATGACCGGGGTCTCCGGGGTCGGCGCGTTCGCGACGTTCATCGTCGGGGCGATCGGCATCCTCATGATCCTCGAGGGCGGGCACGCCATTCTCTCCGGGACGATGACGCTGGGCGACTTCTTCATGTACGGCGTCTTCATCGGCCTGGTGGCGCTGCCGCTCATCAACATCGCGTCGATCGGCACGCAGATCACGGAGGCGTTCGCGGGCCTGGACCGGATCCGCGAGATCCGGCGGCTCACCACCGAGGACGCCGGGGACGGCGCCCGCCCGCCCCTCGGCGAGGTGGTGGGCGACGTCCGGTTCGAGGACGTGAGCTTCGAGTACGTCCCCGGCCGGGACGTGCTCAAGCACGTGTCGTTCCACGCGCCCGCCGGCTCCACCACGGCCCTCGTCGGGTCCTCGGGCGCGGGCAAGAGCACGCTAATCAGTCTGGTGCTCACCTTCAGCCGACCCAGGGCGGGACGCATTCTCGTGGACGGGCGGGATCTCGACCACGTGCGACTCGCCGACTACCGGCGCCAGCTGGGCGTCGTGCTGCAGGACAACTTCCTGTTCGACGGCACGATCGCGGAGAATATCGCCTTCGCCCGTCCGCACGCCACGCGCGAGGAGATCGAGGAGGCGGCGCGGATCGCCCACTGCGACGAGTTCGTGCGCCGGTTCGAGCACGGCTACGACACGGTCGTGGGCGAGCGGGGGGTGAAGCTCTCGGGCGGGGAGCGCCAGCGCGTGTCGATCGCCCGCGCGATCCTCGCCGATCCCCGCATCCTCATCCTCGACGAAGCCACCTCCAGCCTGGATTCGGAGAGCGAGGCCGCGATCCAGGACGGGCTGCGCACCCTGCGGCGCGGCCGGACCACGTTCGTGATCGCCCACCGCCTCTCCACGATCCGCAGTGCGGACCAGATCCTGGTGATGGAAGGCGGTGAGATCGTCGAGCGCGGCACCCATCCCGAGCTGCTCGCCAAGCACGGGCGTTATCGCCAGCTGTACGACAAGCAGTACCGGTTCGAGCAGGACCGGTTCGTCAACCCCGGCGAGGACTTCACGCCCGAGCCCGAGACGCCGGTGGCGGCTCCTCCCCTCGGACCGCCCACCCGGCTCTGAGCCGGCGCCATCTGGCGCCCGCGCCCGGACGGTCCTACACTAGCGCATGCCCCTGATCGACACGAATCATCAGCGCGCCGCCCTGCTGGTGCTGCTGCTCGGCCTCGCCCTGGTCATCGCGCTCACGCCGTACGCCACGGGCCTCCTGGGAATTCCGGTGTTGTACGCCGTGTTCGCTCCCCTGCACGACTGGCTGGGGATGCGCGTCCGCCCCCGCCTCGCGGCCAGCCTCGTCGTCACGCTCGCGCTGTTCCTGATCGTCGTGCCCGGCGTGTCGTTCGCCGGTCTCATTGTGAACCAGGCACAGGAGATCGCCGCCGGCGTCATACGAAATCCGCTGCTCGGTCGCCTCCGGGAGCTGCGGCTGGGCGGCATCGATCTGGGGCCCCGCCTCGCGGACCTGGGCACGACCGTCGTCGGCTGGGTCGGCTCGTCCGCGTTCGGGCTGGTCGGCACTGCCACCCGGCTTGCCCTCAATCTCACCATCTCGCTGTTCGGCCTGTTCTATCTGCTGCTACAGCCGGGCGAGACGTGGGAGGCCGTCCAGCCGTACATCCCGTTCTCGGCCAAGAACACGGAGAAGCTGCGCCAGCGGTTCCGCGACGTCACCACCGCCACGATCGTCGGGACCGGCCTCACGGCGGCGATCCAGGGCGGCCTCGTGGGGCTGGGGTTCTGGCTGACCGGACTGCCCAACGCGGTGTTCTGGGGCGTGGTCACGATGGTGTTCGCGATCCTGCCCGTGGTCGGCAGCGGCTTGGTCTGGGGGCCCGGCGCGCTCGCGCTGATGATCGGTAACCACGCCCTGGCCGGGGTGCTGCTGGCGCTGGGTGGCATCGTCATCGTCGGGAACGTCGACTACGTGATCCGCCCGCGCGTGTTCCGCCGCTGGGCCAACATCCATCCCCTCGTCACGCTGATCGGCGCGCTCGCCGGCGTGCCGTACTTCGGCATCCTCGGCCTGTTGATCGGACCGCTCGCCCTGTCGTACTTCTTCGAGTTGATCAAGATGTACGGCGAGGAGTATCTCGGATAACAGGACCCACCGGAAAATCCCGCCGCATCCTGTCGCCCGCGCGGCACGCGCGGGCCTTCGCTTTTTCCTGGCGCCCTTTATCTTGCGAACACCGCCATGCGGCTTTCCCTGCGGTTCGTGCTGCCCCTGTTCCTTGCGCTCGGCGCCTTCGCATACGCGGCGGTGCCGCTGGTGGACAGGCTCACCCTCCAATGGTTCGTGCGGGACCTGGACATCCGCGCCAGCCTGATCGCCAGCACTGTGCAGGAGCCGCTCCAGGATCTGATCCAGACGGGCAAGCGGACCCGGATGCTCGCGTTCTTCGATCGGATCACTACGGATGAGCGCCTGTTCGCGATGGGGTATTGCCCCTCCACTGCGGGTCAACCGGTGATCACGTCGACGCTGCCCTCCCAGATCCGGTGCTCGGACCTGGAAAGGTTCTCGGGCTTCTCGGGGCACCTGTTGGAGAGCGCCACGGGCCCGCTGCTCGTCTCGGTGCGGCCGCTGGAAGCCGCGGGAGTGCCGGTCGGAAACCTCGTCGTCGTCCACGACATGAGCTTCATCGCGCGCCGCAGCGCGGAGACGCGGAAGTATCTGTATCTGTTCTTCGTCGGCCTGGGAGCCACGGTGGCGCTGATCACGGTCGTCATCGCCCAGCTCAGCTGGCGCGGCTGGGTCCAGGGGCTGCGAGCGCTGCTGCGGGGCGAGGGGCTGCTGCGGCCGTCCGACGGACGGAGCGTGGGCGACCTGCCGGAGCTGCGGCCCATCGCCAGCGATCTGCGCTCTCTGATCCGGGACCTCGAGGCGGATCACCGCTCGCGTGACGAAGACCAGCTCGCTTGGACGCCCGACACGTTGCGCGCCATCCTGCGCACCGATCTGCCCGGGCACGACGTGATGGTGGTCTCGAACCGCGAGCCATACATCCACGTCCGGCGGGGCGACATCATCGCGCTGTGGCAGCCCGCGAGCGGGCTGGTGACCGCCATGGAGCCGATCATGCGCGCCTGCTCGGGCACCTGGATCGCGCACGGCGGCGGCTCCGCCGACCGGGAGGTGGTGGACGAGCACGATCACGTGCCGGTGCCGCCGGAGCAGCCGGCCTACCAGCTGCGCCGCGTCTGGCTGACGCCCGAGCAGGAAGCGGGCTACTACTACGGCTTCGCGAACGAAGGCCTGTGGCCGTTGTGCCATAACGCGCACGTGCGTCCGATTTTCCGCACGTCCGATTGGGAGCAGTACGCGACCGTCAACCGCGCGTTCGCCCAGGCCGTGGTCGAGGAAGCGAGCTCGCCCGACCCCATCGTGCTGGTCCAGGACTACCACTTCGCACTGCTGCCCCGGATGATCCAGGAGCAGCTGCCGGACGCGACGATCGTGTCCTTCTGGCACATTCCCTGGCCGAACCCGGAGGCGTTCGCGATCTGTCCCTGGCGCGAGGAGCTGCTCGACGGTCTGCTGGGCTCGAGCATTCTCGGGTTCCACACGCAGTTTCATTGCAACAACTTCGTCGACACCGTCGACCGCCTGCTGGAGGCGCGGGTGGACCGCGAGATGTTCACCGTCTCCTACCGCAGCAAGCTGACGGCCGTCAAGCGCTACCCGATCTCGATCGAATGGCCGCCGTCCCCCGCCCTGCTCGGCAAGCCGGTCGAGCCCTGCCGGCTCGCCGTGCGCCAGCGTCACGGGCTGCCCGCGGAGCAGGCACTCGGGGTGGGAGTCGACCGCCTCGACTACACGAAGGGCATCGAGGAGCGGCTGCGTGCCGTCGAGCGGCTGCTGGAGATGGAACCGCAATGGGTCGGCAGGTTCACCTTCATCCAGATCGCGGCGCCCACGCGCAACCGCATCGAGCAGTACCAGGAATACGAGACGCGCGTGCGCGCCATGGCGACGCGCATCAACGAGCGCTTCGCCGGCGCCCCCTATCCGCCGATCGTGCTGCTCGTGGAGCATCACCAGCCGCAGGACATCTACGAGTACTATCGGGCCGCGGACGTCTGCATGGTCACGAGCCTGCACGACGGCATGAACCTCGTGGCCAAGGAATTCGTGTCGGCGCGCGACGACGAGCGCGGCGTGCTGATCCTGAGCCAGTTCACCGGGGCGGCGCGAGAGCTGCCGGAGGCGATCATCGTCAACCCGTACGACACGGATCAATGCGCGGCCGCGCTCCACATCGCCCTGGCCATGCCCGCGGCGGAGCAGCGCGCCAGGATCCGGTTGATGCGCGGACTGATCCAGGAGTTCAACGTGTATCGCTGGGCCGGGCGCATGTTGATCGACGCGGCGGGCATGCGGCGCCGCGTTCGTCTGTTGGACCGGGCTGCGACTCCGGAACGACTCTCGCGCCGTGCCGCCGGCCGCGAAGCGAGCCGCACAAAATGAAGCCGCCAGCGCCCCGGCCGGACTGGGCATACTTCTTCGACATCGACGGCACGCTGGTGGACATCGCGGAGGCACCCGGCGGGTCGGGCTCGGACGGCCACCTGCGGCAGCTCATCGTGGATCTGTCTCAGGCGGCGGGCGGCGCAGTCGCCCTCATCAGCGGTCGCTCGATCGCAGACATCGACCGGCTCGTCCCCGGTGTGCGCCTCCCCGCGGCAGGGCAGCACGGCGTCGAGCGGCGCGACGCCGCCGGGCGAATCTCCCGCCACGCGTCGCCGTCACCCCAGCTCGATGCCGTCCGCGAGGGACTCGCGGCCGCGGTAGCCCGTCATCCCGGCTTGCTGCTCGAAGACAAGGGACTGTCCCTGGCGCTGCATT
>QHTP01000144.1 GCA_003220855.1 Gemmatimonadota bacterium | reverse complement strand
TCCGCGTTCTCGAGGAACCAGTGGTCGCGCGCGATCAGCTTGCCATCGCGCACCCGCAGCACCACCCCGCACACGTCGTCGCCGTCGCGGGCGAGCCCCACGGCGTCCGCGTCGCCGCGTCCGATCAGCTCGACCGCCTGCGGCTGCTCCAGCTGGTCGAGCCACTTCAGCGCGTCGCGCAGCTGGGCGGCCCGCTCGAAATCGAGCTGTTGCGACGCCTCCTGCATGCGCTCCCGCAGCCGGATGCGTACGTCCACGGTCTTGCCTTCGAGAAACACCACGACGTCGTCGATCATCCGTCGGTACTCGGCTTCGCTCTGATAGCCCACGCACGGAGCCCGGCACCGCTCGATGTGGTAATCCAGGCACGGCCGCGCGGGCGCGTCGCGCGGCAGATCCCAGTGACACGACCGGACCGTGAAGATCCGGCGGATGATTCTGAGCGTCTGGCGCAGCGTGGCCACGTCGGTGTAGGGCCCGAAGAAGCGCGCGCCCGCCATGGCCACACGACGCACCACCAGCACGCGCGGAAACGGCTCTCCCAACGTCACCGCGATGCGCGGGTAGCTCTTGTCGTCGGTGAGGCGGATGTTGAAACGCGGCTGGTGCTCTTTGATGAGATTGTTCTCGAGCAACAGCGCCTGCGCCTCGTTCGGGACGATGATGGTATCGACGTCCGCGATCTGGCCGACGAGCGCCGCCCGCTCCGGCGTCGCGCCCCCGTCGGGACCGAAGTAGCTCGGCACCCGGGCGCGCAGGCTCTTCGCCTTGCCCACGTAGAGGGTCTCGCCGGCGGCGTTTTTCCACAGATACACGCCGGGCTGGTCGGGAAGGGCGTCTAGCTTGCGTGCGAGGCGGTCAGGGATTCCCATGTGCGGATGGCGTCGGGATGCTTCAAGAGCAGCGTCAGCGCGCCGTACACCATCCCAAAGATAGCGAGCACGAGGAGGCCGCGCGGCACCGGCGCCTGGCCGGCCGTGAGGTGCGCCAGCCCGGCGGCACCCGCGCCGGCCACGATCCCAGCCGCGAGCGCGATCCCGAACGCCCGCCAGTCGGGACCCCGTAGCACCGCGCCGATGCGCCGGCTCAGGTCGCGGAGGTGGAGCGTGGTGTTCAGGAAGGCGCCAATCGACGATCCGAGCGCGATCCCGGGTGCGCCCAACCAGCGCATGAGAACCCAGGCGAGGCACGTCGAGACGACGAGCGAGAGCGCCGCGATCTTCACCGGCGTGCGCGTGTCGCGCATCGCGTAGAAGCCCGAGGCAAACAGCTTCACCGTCGCCTGCCCCAGCAACCCGACGCCGTACGCGGCGAGCGCGCCGCCGACCAGGGCGGTGGCGCTCGCCGTGAACCGGCCGGTCTGATACAGACCGGCGACGATCTCCCGGGCCAAGGCGATGAACGCGATCGACGAGGGCACAATGAAGAACACGATGCGCCGGAACCCCACGGCGATCCGCGCCCGCAGCTGCTCGTTGGGCGCGGGGCCCCCCCCCGCGCCCCGCGCGATCGCGTCCCGTGACAACTCCGGCAGCGACACCGCCGTGACCGAGACGCCGAACAGGCTGATCGGCAGGACCTGGATGAGCTGGGCATACCCGAGCGCCGACACGCCCCCAGGCCCCGTGAACGAGCCGAGCAGCGTGTCGATGAGCCCGGAGAGCTGGGCTACCCCGGCGCCGAGCAGCAGGGGCAGCCACGCCACGAGCACGCTGCGTACGCCCTCGGGAGCCGTGGAGAGGCGCAGCGCGATGCCGTGGAGGAGCCGCCAGCAGGCCGGCAGCTGGACGGCGATCTGCAGGAGGCTGCCCGCCACGGTTCCCCAGGCGAGCGCCAGAGCCAGCCGGTGCAGCTGGACGTCCGGCGGCAGGGCGCGGTTGGCGAACCAGGTGCCGGCGGCGAGCATCGCCACGATTCCCGCGACGTTCCAGAGCGCCGGGGCCGCGTACGGCAGGAAGAACTGCCGGTGCGTATTGAGAATCCCGAGGCACCATGCCGAGATCACCATCAGTCCGGTCATCGGAAACAGAATCCGTACCAGCGTGATGGTGAGCTGGCGGCGCGGCTCATCGAACCCCTTGGCGATCACCGTGGTGATCGCGGGGGCGAGCGCAATACCGAGCAGGGCGAGCACGCCGGATGCGAGCAGCAGCAGTCCCAGAACGGCCCCCGCGAGCGCGCGCGCCGCGCCTTTGTCCGGGCGCTCGTTGAGAGCCGCGTACACGGGAATGAACGAGGCGGACAGTGTGCCCTCGCCCAGCAGGTTGCGGATCGTGTTGGGGATGCGCAGCGCGGCGCGGAAGGCGTCCGCCGGAATACTGTCGTTGCCGAAGTAGTATGCGAACACTCGCTCGCGCACGTAGCCCAGCACGCGGGTCAGCAGAATCCCGGCGGCCACGCGGGCCGCCTGGCGCCCGCCGCCGGCGGCCGACCTGGGTGATGTCAGGAGCCGGGCTTCTTCTTGCGAGGGTCTTCCAGCAGGCGCTGCACGAACTGCAACTCCTCGCGCATCCCGGCGATGGAGCGGTTCAGGTCTTCGAGGTCGGTCTCCAGCACCTCCACCCGGCGCTCGAGCCGCCGTACGGCGGCGCCTCCCCCTGTTCCCCCCGCCCCCCCCTCAACTCCGTCGCCGCCCTCGAGCCGCCGGGCGAACGAGCGCCCCAGGGGCGAATCGACCAGGATCGCGGTGATGGGAATCATGAGGGCGACGAGCAGCACGACCACCAAGATCCACATGAGAGCATTCTACGAGGCGCCCGCCCACCGCGCCACCTCCCGCTCGAGCGCGTCCACGAGCGCCGGCCCGTAGCGCAGCGAGAACGAGGGCAACGTGAGCACGCGCTCCTGCGGCTGGCCCTGCGGGTACACCGCGGCGCGCGCACGGGCGATCTGACGGATCAGCGTCTCGCCCTCGAGACGCTTCAGGCTCGCCACCAGCTTCTTTTCGATGGTCTGCGCGCCCGAGAGGGCCGCGTTGCGCGCCGACTCCACGGTCCGCTCGAGCGTGGGATCGATGCGCACCGCCGACGCGCGCAGCGCCGCGTAGTGCTCCTCGATGCCGTGCCGCAGCGCGGCGAGGGTCGCCAGCGTTTCCGTCGGGAGCTCGTCGCGCACGAGGCGCGCCTCGAGCTCGCCCGGCTGTCCGTCGAACGCGGCCAGATCCAGGCCGTGGCGCTCCATCAGCTTCTCCACCCGACTCTCCACGAGCACGCCCGACCAGCGCGGCACCGGCGCCTGGCGGGTCAGGCCCAGCGTCTCGTACAGCGGCGCGGCGTCGGGGAGATACTTGAGCTCCGCGGGACCGCCCGCGTAGGCGAGCGTGGGGAGCAGCGCCGCCTCGACGGCGGGGCGCAGCAGCACGTTGGGGGAGAGCCGCTCCGGCGCGTCGCGCGCCAGACGCGTCAGGTCGGCGCGACTGAACCGTTCGCCGCTGCGGCGGGTGACGAAGCCATCGCCGTCACGCTGCAAGCGGTCGCGGCCCTGGCTCGCTTCCACGAAGACCGGCGTGTACCCATCGGGGAGGGTGACGTCGAGCCCCTTCAAGACCCATGGGGCGGCCGCGCGCTTGGCTCGGGGGTCGTGCACCCGCAGCACGACCAGCCCGCGGGGGCCGAGCAGGGCGTCGAGCGCCTGCGCGAAGGCGTCGGCGAGCGTGGCCTCCGGGCGATAGCACCGCCCCAACCATTCGAGCACGCCCGGCTTGAATTCGGTCTCGGGCGTGCCCTCCTCGAGCAGCCGCAACACGCCGGCGATCTCCGGGCCGCACGGCTCGCGCGCCAGCGGCAGCAGCGGCGCCTCCGCCGGGCGCTCGCGCAACACGGCCTGGGACAGCTCGCCGTTCTTGTCGAGAAACCACGCGTGGTTCGCCTCCGCGAAGTCGTGGTCGTCCCCCGCGACCCAGAACACGGGCACCACCGGCGTGCGCCGCTCGCGCGCGAGCCGCCGGGCGAGCGCCATCGCCGAGAGGGCCTTGTAAACGGTGTAGAGCGGCCCGGTGAAGAGCCCCGGCTGCTGCCCCGTGGTGACGACGAGAACGTCGCCGGCGGCGAGCTGATCGCGCCCCGGCCCCGGGAGGGCGGCCGCGATCACGTCCGCTTCCACGCGCCGCGGCGCGAGCGTTGTCGCCGGGAGCGCGAGTGGCGCGATAGGAGTCGCGACGATCCGCGGAATCACTCTTCCCCTTTCCCCTTTCCCGTTTCCCCGGTTTCCCCGGTTTCCCCGAACACGTCCGCTTGAAACGTGAATAGCTCGGTTCCCGGTTCCCGCCAGGCTTCGGGGGGCAGGCCGGCCTTGCGGCACGTGGCGGCGAGCAGCGCGTCCGGTCCCCAATGGTGCTCGCGGGCGACCTGGGGTAGCAGCAGGCCGACGTGGCGACCGCGCCGGACGATCACGCCGTCGCGCCCCACGGCGATGCGCCCCGGATCGACCGGGGGCACCACCGGCGCCGCCTCCGAGAGCACCGAGATCTCGAGCGCCAGGTCGGGCAGCTCGTCCGGCTCGACCGGCGGGAACCGCGGGTCGTCTTGTGCGGCAGCGACGGTCATCTCGCGCACCACCGCGCCGAGGTCGCGGTCGGCCGCGATGTGCCCGATGCAGCCCCGCAACGCGCCGCGCGCCGTGATGGTGACGAAGGCGCCGCGCTTGAGCAGCAGCCCGGGGACCGCGGGCGCGGGAGGCAGCGGCCGCCGCGCGAGATGCGCCGTGAGCGTCGCCCGCGCCAGCCCCAGCAGCGCCGCCCGGTCGCCGGACGTCAGGTCACGATCCCCGATGATAAGGCTCCCCGCGGCGGATGGTGTACGCACGGTACAGCTGCTCGTACACGAGCACTCGGGCGAGCTCGTGCGGGAACGTCAGCCGGGACAGGCTCCAGACCCGCTCCGCGCGCTCGAGCACGGGTTCCGGCACGCCCTCCGCCCCCCCGATCGCAAAGGCGACGTCCCGGCCGTCCATCTCCCAGCGGGCCGTCCAGTCGGCCAGCTGCTCGGACGTCCACTCCTCGCCCCGCTCCGCCAAGACGACGAGGCGCGAACCCTCGGGCACCGCCTCGAGGAGACGCGCCTCGTCTTTCGCTTCCCACTCCTCCACCCGCGCGTAGCGCTTCAGACGCGCCAGGTAGTCATCGCACGCCGCCCGGAGCACCGTGGCTCGCAGGCGACCCACCGCGACGACGCGATACTGCATCAGGCATACATCCCACGCAGCCGGTGCATCGCCGCCACGCGCTCGACGGCCAGCATGTAGCAGGCGATGCGTGTCGAGACCTTGTGCTTCTCGACCATCGCCATCATCTCGTGAAACGAGCGGGTCATGATCGACTCGAGCCGCCGGTTCACCGTGTCTTCGTCCCAGAAATAGCCACCGCGATCCTGCACCCACTCGAAGTAGCTGACGGTCACTCCGCCCGCGTTCGCGAGGATGTCGGGAATCACGAAGATGCCCTTCTTTTCGAGGATCTCGTCCGCCGCCGCCGTGGTGGGACCGTTCGCGCCCTCGCAGATCACCTTCGCCTTGATCTGCGGCGCGTTCTTGCGCGTGATGACGTTCTCGGTCGCGGCCGGCACCAGCACATCACACTCCACCGTGAGGAGCTGATCCTTGGCGATCGCATCCGCCTGGGGGTAGCCGGCCAGCTGGCGGTGCTCCCGCACCCACTTGAGGAGGTCGGGCACGTCGAGCCCCTTGGCGCTGTACAGGGCGCCGGACTTGTCCGAGACCCCGACGATCACGGCCCCCTCCTTGGCCATGAGATCCGCCGCGATCGATCCCACGTTGCCGAAGCCCTGCACCGCCACGCGCGCGCCCTTGAGCGACATCCCGAGCTTGCCGAGCGCCTCCCGCGTCACGATCATGCACCCCCGCCCCGTCGCCTCGCGCCGCCCGAGCGAGCCTCCCATCTCCACCGGCTTGCCAGTCACCACCGACGTCACGAGGTGACGGTGATGCATGGAGTAGGTATCCATGATCCAGGCCATCACCCGCTCGTTGGTGTTCACGTCCGGGGCCGGCACGTCCGAGTCGGGACCGAGGGTCTCGATGATGCTCGCGGTGTAGCGGCGCGTGACGCGCTCGAGCTCGCCCATCGACATCGTGCTCGGGTCGCACACCACCCCGCCCTTCGACCCTCCGAACGGGATGTTCACGAGCGCGCACTTCCAGGTCATCCACGCCGCGAGCGCTTTGACCTCCTCGAGCGTGACGTTCAGGTCGAAACGGATGCCACCCTTGGCGGGGCCGCGCGAAGTGTTGTACAGCACGCGGTAACCGGTGTAGACCTCGAGCTCGCCCGAGTCGCGCAACACGGGCACCGACACGATGATCTGCTTTTCGGGATTGCGGAGGACTTTGTACAGACCGGGATCGAGGTTGAGGAGCTGCGCGGCGTGGTCGAACCGCTCCATCATGGCCTCGAAGGGATTCTCCTCCGCGAGGAACGTATCCTTGTCCGGCCGGATGATCGCCGGCGGGGATGGCGGCTTGATCGCGGGTTCGCTCATGTCACTCGCGCACCAGTGGGGTCTCAGGGACGTCCGGCCGGACCGAGCACGGCGTCCAGCGCGTGCTCGAGTGCCTTGCCGTCGCGCTCCCAGCGAACGCCGAGCACCGCGACCAGCGGTTCCGGGATCCCCTCCGGCCAGCGGCCGCGGAGCTTCACGGCATCTTTTTCAGTGACTACAACATAACTGCCCGTCGCCGCGGCCCGCACAAGCCGGTCCAGATCGTTGCGACCGTAGGCGTGATGATCTTGATACGCCAGCAGTTGCACCCGCGCTCCCGCGTCGGAGAGCTGCGCCGCGAAGCTCGCCGGGTCCGCGATCCCGGCGGCGGCCACCACGTCCTGCCCCGCGAGCATCCCCAACCCCGAGCGCGTTCCGGACTGTATCCCCTCGAGATGCTCGAGCGCGAGCCACGCGATCGCAATCGCCGTCCCGGGCCGACGGCGGGCGAGCCGCGCGGCGACGTCCGCGGCGGCGGACGCCGGCGCGTGCTTCCGGGTCACGACGACCAGGTCCGCGCGGTGCAGCGCCTCCCAGCGCTCGCGCCAGGGACCCGCCGGTAACGGCCAGGGCGATCCCGCCCAGCTCTCGGCGCTGACCACCGCGACGTTCAAGTCGCGCGCCACCCCCAGCAGCTGGTATGCATCGTCCAAGACGAGCACCCGGGCTCCCGCCGCCCGCGCCGCGGTCGCGCCCGCGACGCGATCGGGGTTCGCCACGACGACCGCTTCGGGCACGAGCCGGCGGTGCACCAACGGTTCGTCGCCGCCGTAGCCGCGCAGCAGAATCCCCGGCATCCATCCCCGGCGCGCGCAGTAGGCCGCGATCCAGGCGGCGAGGGGGGTCTTGCCCGTGCCCCCGACCGACAGGTTCCCGACCGCGATCGTCGGGAGGGGCAGGCGCAGGACGCCGCCGCCCGCGTAGCGGGCGCTGCGGATCCGCATGGCGGCCCAGTACACGCCGGCGAGCGGGACGAGCGGCAGCCGCGCCACGCGCGCGACGGGCGACTCGCCCCAGAGCCACCGCACCATGCGGGCTGCCGTCACCCGGACCTCTGCTCGCTTCCCTCTTCCCCACCGTAGGTCACGTCG
>QHTP01000332.1 GCA_003220855.1 Gemmatimonadota bacterium | reverse complement strand
TCGCCAAGGCGCAGATCGCGGCCGACGGCAGCCTCCCGTTGGCGGGCGCGATCTTCGTGACCGTGAACGATTCGGACAAGCCCACCGTGCTGCCGATCGTGCGGCGGTTCCACGAGATGGGCTTTCGCATCGTGGCCACCGACGGCACCGCGCGGTACCTCCGGGCCCGCGGGGTCCCGGCCGAGCGGGTGGCCAAGGTGCACGAGGGGCGGCCCAACGCGATCGACCTGATCGTGTCGGGCGAGGCGCAGCTGCTGATCAACACGCCCCTCGGAAAGTTCACGCAGGCGGACGACTACGCCATCCGGCGTGCGGCGCTGATGCACCGCCTGCCGTATACCACGACGATGTCGGCGGCGAGTGCCGCCTGCGACGCGATCATTGCTCTGCGGAGCCGAACGGGCAGCGTGAGGAGTCTCCAAGAATGGCACGAAAGAACGACGGCCGAAAGACAGCCGCCAGCGGGCGCAAAGGCGCCGCAGCCAAGCCCCACGCCGGCGGTGCGGGCGTAGGCAAGCGGCCGGCCGTCGCGGCGTCCAAGGCGGCGGCGAAGCCGGCGGCGAAGGGCGCCAAGGTCGGCACCAAGCCGGCCGCCGCCACCACGCCCCCTCCGGCCAAGGTCAAGTTCCGCGGCCGGGTGCTCGAGAACGAGCCCCTGGCGCGCTACACCACGTACCGGCTCGGCGGCCCGGCGCGCTATTTCGTCATGCCGGCCGACGCGGACGACGTCGCCAAGGCGCTCGATCTGGCGCAGGACCGCGGGCTCCCGTGGCTGGCGCTGGGGCTGGGATCGAACTTGCTCGTGAAAGACGCCGGCTTCCCGGGCGTCGTCATCCGCCTCGGGAAAGGGCTCGACCGCTTCGAGATGAAGGGGGCCACGGCAATCGTCGGGGCCGGGCTCGCCACGCCGCTGCTCGCGCGCCGCACGGCGGAGGCCGGATTCGCGGGGGTGGAGCGCTTCATCGGCATCCCGGGTACGGTGGGCGGTGGCGTGTACATGAACGCCGGCGCGCACGGAGCGGAGTTCGCCGAAGTGTTGACCGAAGCGACCGTGATGGATGCGAAGGGGAAGATCAAGCAAGTGCCGCGCAAGCAGATCTCGTTCAAGTACCGCTCGTCCAACCTCGGCGCCGTCATCGTGCTGGAGGCGAAGCTCGCGCTGATCGAGGAGCCGCCGGCGAAGCTCAAGGAGATGCAGGCGCGCCTGTTCCGCTGGCGCAAGGCCGGCACGCCGTTCGACCAGCCGTGCTGCGGCTCCGTGTTCAGGAACCCGGGCGGACCCCGCACGGCGGGGATGCTGATCGACGAGGCCGGGCTGAAGGGGTTCACGATCGGTGGCGCCCAGGTGTCGCCGATGCACGCGAACTACATCGTCAATACGGGCAACGCCACCGCCAGCGACGTGCTCAGGGTCATCGAGCACGTGCGCAAGACGGTCGCCAAGAAGACCGGCGTCGAGCTCGAGCTCGAGGTCAAGGTGATCGGCTAGATGGCGGACTTCTTCGTCCATGAGTCGAGCTACGTCGACGCCGGCGCCCGGATCGGCAAAGACACCAAGATCTGGCATTTTTGCCACGTCATGCCCGGCGCCGTCATCGGCGAGCACTGCAGCCTCGGGCAGAATGTCGTGGTGATGCCTGGCACGCGCATCGGCAACAACGTGAAGCTCCAGAACAACGTGTCGATTTACGAGGGCGTCACCCTCGAGGACGACGTGTTCTGCGGGCCGTCGTGCGTCTTCACCAACGTGATGAACCCCCGCAGCCACGTGTCGCGCAAGCACGAATATCGCCCCACGCTCGTGAGGCGGGGCTCGTCCATCGGCGCGAACGCGACGATTGGATGTGCCAATGCGGCGAACGCCTCTCCCTGACGTCGGGCCAGGCGGCCTGCCCCGTCTGTGGCTCCCGCTACGAGGAGACGAACGGCACCCTGCGCGCGATTGCCCAACCCAGCCGCGTCGGATAGCTTCGTGGCCCTACTTTCGGACACCGACGTCGTGAACGTGCCGCTCCTCGATCTGGTGGCGCAGTACCGCGCGATCAAGGACGATGTCCTGCCCGCGCTCCAGGCGGTGATCGAGTCCCAGCAATTCGTGATGGGCCCCAGCGTGCCGCGGCTCGAGACCGCCATCGCCGGGCTGGCCCACGCGAAGCACGGCATCGCGTGCGCCAGCGGCACCGACGCGCTACTCCTGCCCCTGAAAGCGCTCGACTTGAAACCCGGGGACGAGGTGGTCACCACCCCGTTCTCGTTCTTCGCCACCGCCGGGACCATTCACAATGGCGGCGGGACTCCCGTGTTCGTGGACATCGAGCCGGGGACGTTCAACATCGATCCCGCCGCGGTGGAGGCGGCCATCACGCCTCGGACCCGAGCCGTCATGCCAGTCCACCTATACGGGCAGATGGCGGCTCTGGAGCGGTTGCTGCCGCCCGTACGCGGGGGGGAGCTCCGCGTCATCGAGGATGCCGCACAGGCGATCGGGGCGCGGCGCCGGATCGACGGGCAGTGGCGGATGGCGGGGGAGCTGGGCTGGGCGACGGGGTATTCCTTCTTCCCCAGCAAGAACCTCGGCGCCTGGGGCGACGGCGGTATGATGGTCACGTCCGACGACGCGCTGGCGGAACGGCTGCGCAGGCTCCGGCTGCACGGCGGGGCCAAGCAGTACCACCACGACGAGGTGGGCACCAACTCGCGGCTCGATTCGCTGCAGGCCGCGGTGCTGCTCGCCAAGCTGCCGCACCTCGCGTCCTGGTCGGCCCGGCGTCGCGACCACGCGAAATACTACGACCAGGGCCTGAACGACGTTCCGGGCGTACGGACACCGGTGGTGGACCCGGCGAACGAGCACATCTATCATCAGTACACCGTGCGCGTCGAGCGCCGCGACGAGCTGCAGGCGCACCTCAAGGCCAAGGGCATCGGCAGCGCGGTCTATTACCCGGTGCCGCTCCACCTCCAGAACTGCTTCGCGCATCTCGGCTATAAGCGCGGCCGGCTGCCTCAAGCGGAGCGGGCGTGCCGGGAGGTGCTCTCGCTTCCGGTGTTCCCCGAGCTGACCTATCCGCAGCTGGACTACGTGATCGAGACGATTCGTGGATTCTACCGGTGAGCCGGCTCAAGCTCGGCGTGATCGGGGCTGGCGCCTGGGGCAGGAACCACGTGCGCACCGCCGCGGGCCTCGCCGAGGGCGAGCTCGCTGCCGTGTGCGACACGGATGCCAGGCGGCGGGAGCAGCTGTGCCGCCAGTACCCCGGTGTGCACGTCACGGCGGACGCGACCGACCTGCTCGGCCGGGTGGAGGCGGTCGTCATCGCCGCGCCCGCCGCCACGCACGCGCCGCTGGCGCTGCAATGCGTCGCGGCGGGGAAGCCGTGCCTCGTGGAGAAACCGTTCGCCTTGAGCACGCGCGATGCGGAGGCGGTGGCTCACGCGGCGAGCGAGCGCCGGGTTCCCGTCCTCGCCGGTCACCTGCTCCTGTTCCACCCCGCGGTCGAGCGGCTGCGGGCCCTCGTGCAGGGAGGGGAGCTGGGTCGGGTCTACTATCTTTACGGCCTCCGGGTGAACCTGGGGCAGATTCGCGCGGACGAGAACGCTCTGTGGAGCTTCGGCCCGCACGACGTATCCGTGGCACTGTACTTGCTCGGTGAGGCGCCGGTGCGCGTCGCGGCGCACGGCAAGAGCTACCTCCAACCACGGGTTGAAGACGTGGTGTTCCTCACGATGGAGTTTGCCACCGGTGTGCTCGCGCACGTGCAGCTCTCGTGGCTGGACCCGCACAAGGAGCGAAAACTGACGGTCGTCGGAGCGAAAAAGATGGTGGTGTTCGACGATATGGAGCCGCGTGAGAAGCTCCGCATTTACGACAAGGGTGTGGAGCGGCCGCCGGAGTACCGGTCGTACGGCGAAGCGCTCTCGATCCGGGAGGGCGACATTTTCATCCCCAAGATTCCCAACGTGGAGCCCCTCGCCGCCGAGCTGA
>QHTP01000143.1 GCA_003220855.1 Gemmatimonadota bacterium | reverse complement strand
GCCTTGGGACGTCGGCCCAGCGCCTCCACCCGGGCGAGCAGCTCTTCCAGGGAGAACGGCTTCGTCACGTAGTCATCGGCGCCCATCTTGAGCGCCTGGACCTTGAAGTCCACCGCGTCCTGCGCGGTGAGCACCAGCACCGGGATCCCCTCGCCGCGGTCACGCAGCGTGCGCAGCACCTCGAGCCCCGACAGCGCGGGCAGCCGCAGATCCAGCACCAGCATGTCGTAGTGCCCGCCCGCCGAGAGGCGGAGCCCTTCGGCCCCATCGCCCACCAGGTCCGCGTTGAACCCGGCCTCGGTCAGGCCGCGCTTGACGTACTGCCCGACGGTCTTGTCGTCCTCGACGACGAGAATCTTCAACCGATGGGGAGATATACCCTGAAGTTCGAACCGATGCCGACCTGCGATTCGACGTCGATCCGCCCCCGATGCTCGGCGATGATCCCGTAGCAGATGGAAAGACCCAGGCCGGTGCCGCGTCCCTGGGGTTTGGTCGTGAAGAACGGCTCGAAGATCTTGGGCAGATCCTCGCGCTTGATGCCGGTGCCCGTGTCGATGAACTCGAGCAGGATCTCGTCCGCACGGTCCGGGTTGATGCGGCTCCGCACGGTGAGCGTGCCGCGTGAGTCCATCGCGTCCATGGCGTTGAGCATGAGCGCCATGAAGCTCTGGATCAACCGCTCGTGGTCGGCGAGCACCATCGGCAGACCCGTCTCCAGCTCGCGCACCACGTTCAACCGCTTGAAGCGCGCGTGGTGCTTGAGCAGGAACAGCGTGCGCTCCACGACGCTGTTCACGTCCGTCGGCTTCTTGTCGCCGCCTTTCGGGCGCGAAAAGTCCAGCAGGCTCTCGACGATGCGGCGGCAGCGCTGGACTTCGGCGTCGATGATCTTCAGGTACTCGTCGTAGCCGTGGCGGTCCGGCGGGACCAGGTCCGCGGTCCGGAGCGCCAGCGCCTCGCAGCAGGCCAGGATCGTCGCCAGCGGGTTGTTGATCTCGTGCATCACGCCGGCCGCGAGCTGGCCCACCGCCGCGAGCTTCTCGGTCTCGGCGAGACGCTGCTGTGCTTGGCGCCACTCCGTGATGTCTTCGCCGATGGTGATGACATGCGAGATGGCGCTGCCATCCTGATGCATCGGGATCTTGGTGATGCGGTAGTGGCGTGCCTCGCCGCTCGCCTGCGACTCCATCTCGACCTGCTGCAGCTCGCCGGTGTCGAACACGCGGTCGAACTCCTGCTTCAGGAGGTCGCGCGGCTGGCGGTCGAGCACGTCGAAGATTTCGCGTCCGACGGCGTCCTCACGCGACACGCCCTGCATCCCGGTCTCGCGCTTGCGGTTCCAGGCGCGGATCCGGTACGTGCGATCGATCACGTACAGCCCCACCGGGAGGGAGTCGATGATCTGGGCGGCGAAGCTCCGCTGCGCCTCCATCTCGTGCGTGCGCAGCGCCACCTCGGAGGCGAGGTCCTGCGACAACTCCGTCGCCGCGATCATGGGGGCGAGAATGCGCGCCACCACGACCACGACGTCGTGCGCGATCCCTTCGTAGCGACCGGTGGGGATGACGACCTCGAGCGCCCCGAGCGGCTCGTCGTCGTGGATCAGCGGCAGCCGCATCACGGTGCCGCCGGGAACGCCTTCGCGCTGCGGCCCGTGCTGGACCCACTCGGCCACCGGCGGCAGGTAGCCCGGCACATCCACGTCGTCCCCGGAGGTGGTCACGGGTGCGAAACGGGTGCCGTCGGGTGTGCGGAGCCAGACGCGACAGCGGCGCAGGTTGAGACCGCGCCGCAGCGCACTCACCACGCCGTGCAACGCCTCGCCGGACGCGAGGCCCGCCTGCAGCACCGACGCTACTTCCGCGATGACCCGGATACCGGGATGCTCGGTATCGAGGGAGGGGACTGCCATCCGCGCTAAGCTAGGGATACCGCTCCCGCCGCGCCAGCGGCACGTCGAAGCGTACGCCCAGGAACGGCCGCACCAGGGTGGCGGTGCCGAAAAACGCCGTGGGGCCGAACAGCACCCCGAAATTGCCGATGCGCAGGCCGGGGAGGACGGAGATTGCTCCCCACGGAGACCCGATCCCGAGCGGCGAGTGCGCGCCGGCGTAGCCCGTCGTCTCGAACGTGACGTCGATTCCGATGCGGCTCGGCGCCGTGTCCGAACCGAATTCGGCCACCGTCAGGGCGTGGGTCCGGGCCGCGAGGGTGGCGCCGAAGACAAAGCCCTGCGAGCCGCCGATGATTGCCCGCTGGTCGATGAACTCACCGAGCCGCGCACCGAGCGACACCGCCGCAAACGGTCCGGAGCGCAGCACACGCCCGTAACCGACATCGAAGCCTTGAATTTGCCAGCCGCTGCCGACCGTGTAGGCGAGCCCGAGCGTCAAGATCGGGCCGCGCGTCTCCTGCGCGGCGAGCGGCGTAGACAAACCGGCGAGGGCCGCCAACATTGTGACCATGGACCGACGCACGTTCGTGCTCCTCACCGGTACGGTTTCGAGCGGCTTGATCCGGGCGCCGCAGGCGCGGCGCGCCCCGGGCCTCGGCCGGTTGCGTTTCGAACTGGACGACCGCCGTCGCTGGTCCCTGTGGTACTACGGGGACGGCGCTCCCGTTCCGCTCATCCGCGACGCCGAAGTGGTGACCTGGCTGGCCGACCGCGCCCTCGGCCTCGCCGACTTGGAAGATAGCACCGTCGGAACTCGTCGACCCCCCGGCGGCGACGCCGTCGTGGTGCGCGGCCGTGCGGCCGGCGTCTGGGTGGAGGCGGAGTTTCTCACGGCGGGCGCGGCAGAGGCGCCGCAGGCCATCGTCACCGTCACCGTATTCCCCGATCGCCTCCTCCCCAGTGTCAAAGGCATCCGCTTCTTCCAGCTCCCCGAGAGCGGTGTGCTCGGCGGGCCGGGCCCCCTGGTCGCTCTCGTGAACGGGTACCACTCCTCCGACCCGTGCCGGGTCGTGGCCGTGGGTGCACCGGAGGCGGCGGGTCTGGCGAGCCACGGAGCGCTGGGGCTCGCCCGGGCGGGCCGGGGGCTGGCGATCGCCTTCGATGCAGGGGAGCCCGGCGAGGCCCGCGTCCAGCTGGGACCCGGGGGGCTCGAGGCGGCCAGCGAGTGGCTCCCGACCCGACCGCTTCGGCCCGAGGGCGACGTCTCGCGGATGCGGTTGGCGTTCGACCCCCAGGGCGACGGGCTCACCGCGCTCAGCGCCTCGTTCATCCCCTCTTCGCCGGTCGATCAGGACCGGCTGGCCCACGCGGTGGCGCCGGCGGGCTGGTGTTCGCGGGAGGAACTGGCGGGGAGCGTCGGTGAAGCGGACGTGGTGGCGAACACGGAATTTTGCGCCGCTCGTTTCGACCGCAGGTTTTTCCGCTACATCGAGCTCGACGACGGCTATCAACGGTCGGCCGGCGCGTGGGACACCAACGACAAGTTCCCGCACGGCCATGCCTGGCTCACCGACCAGATCCACGCGAAGGGGTTCAAGGCGGGGCTGTGGCTGGCGCCGTTCGCCGTGGCGGAGCGGTCGGGGATCCCCGCCGAGCACCCCGACTGGGTGCTGCGCGACGCCGGCGGCCCCGTCGTATGCGACACGCGCGAGTCGTGGGGCGGCGCGATCTACGCACTCGACGGGGCGCATCCCAAGGTACAGCAGTGGCTGTTCGAACTGGCCCGCCGCGTGGTGCGCGATTGGGGCTACGACTATCTCCGAATCGACGCGCTCCGCTGGGCCACGCTGGGGACAGGCCACTACGGGGGACTGACGCACGCGGAAGCGTATCGCGGCGGTCTGGGCGCGATTCGCGATGGACTCGGCACGGAGGCGTTCGTGGTGGGGAGCGCCGCCCCGCTGCAGCACGCGGTCGGACTCGTGAACGGGATGCGGATCGCACCAGACGTTGCTGCCAGCTGGGACGGGCTCCAGCCCGCGGCCCGCTCGGCGGGGCTGCGCAGCTTCTACCAGCGCTCGGCCTGGCTCGACGATCCCGACTGCCTCGTGGTGCGGCCGCCCCTCACACCGGCCGAAGCACAAGTGTGGGCGTCGCTAGTCGCCGTCACGGGCGGACTCACCCTCTTCTCGGACAACCTCCCCAAACTCCCGCCCGAGCGAGTCGCCTTGCTGCAGCGCACGCTCCCCGTCGCTCCGGTAGCGGGCCGTCCGGTCGACGCCGCCGCCGTGGAGCGCGACGTCGCGCCGGCGATCGTCGCCGGTGGCGACGTGTTCCCGCTCAAGGGACCCTGGCGCTTCCGAACCGGAGACGACGCCGCGTACCGCACGCGTGAGTTCGACGAGGCGGCGTGGGAGACGATCGCGGTGCCCCAGCGCTGGAACGAGGCGGGGCATCGGGACTATACCGGGTTCGGCTGGTACCGGACACGCTTCTCGCTGCCGCCACTCGTCGCCGGACGGTCGCTGTACCTCGAGCTCGGCAAGATCGCGGACGCCGACGAGGCGTTCGTCAACGGCGTGAAGGTGGGCCAGACCGGAGACTTCCCTCCCAGCAACCGCGGCGCGTCGCAGGCGTACCGCCGCTATCGCGTAGCCGCCGAGACGCTGAACTGGGGCGGCGACAACGTGCTTGCCGTGCGCGTGTTCGCTGGCGCGGGAGCGGGTGGCGGCCTCTGGAGTCTGCACCGGGATGCGCCGCCGCGCGCATGGGTGGTCGAGGGCGCGCCGCGCTGGTGGACCCTGGTCCTGGTGAATTGGGAGGACGAGCCGCTCCCCACGTCGCTGCCCCTCGGCGCGCTCGGCATCGCGGGCGCCCGGTTCACCGCCTATGACGTGTGGCGCGATGCACCACTCGCCGATCTCAAGGACGCGGTCGTGGTCACGCTCGAGCCGCGCAGCACGCTCACGCTCGGAGTGCGGCCCGCCGCGGCCCGCCCACTGGTGATCGGGACCACTCGACACGTGGTGCAGGGCGCCATCGACCTCACGGAGGAGACCTGGGATGGCGCGGCGCGCACGCTCGCCGCCAAGGCGACAAACCTCGACGATCGCGCCTACCGGGTCACCGTCGCCGTTCCGAAGGGGATGCGGCCCGGGACGTGCAAGGCGGACGTGCCCTGCACGGTGAGGCGGTTGGAGACCGGACACGCGGTGATTGAATGGGCCGCTGGCGGGGACGGACGGGACGTGCATTGGGAGCTGAGTTTTCGATCGGCGGCAGCGACGACGAGGAAAGGCAAAGACTAGACGCGCAGTTCTGCTCACTGAGGTCCTGTAAGCTCAATCCCTCGCAGGAAGTACTTCTGGGCGATGAAATACAGAACGACCATCGGGATCACCGCCGTGGTCGCCGCCGCCATCTGATACGGCCAGTTCAGGTCGTACGCGCCGTGCAGGCGCGCGATCCCCACCTCCAATACCTGCATGTCGGGGGATGACGTGGCGACGAGCGGCCAGAAGAAGCTCTTCCACTGATCGGCGAGCGCCAGAACGCCAAGCGTCCCGATCGCCGGCCCGGACAAGGGCAGCACCACGCGCCGGAACACGGTCCACTCCCCCGCACCTTCCAGCCGGGCGGCGTCTTCGAGATCACGGGGAATCGCGAGAAAGAACTGCCGCAAGAGGAAGATCCCGCTGACGGATACCAGCTCCGTCGAGATCAACCCCTGGTAGGTGTCCACCCAACCCAGCGCACTGATGAGCAGAAACCGGGGGACGAGCAGCAGGACCGCCGGAATCATGAGCGCCGCGAGATATAGCACGAACAGGCGGTCGCGTCCCGGGAATCGCAGTCGCGCGAAGGCGTAGGCGGCGGTCGTGCTGGTGACCACCTGACCCAGAGCCGCGGCGACCGAGAGTATCGCGCTGTTCAAGAAGAACCGGGCGAACGGCGCCGCAGCGAGCGCGGCGGCGAACGTCTGCGGATGCGGGCGGCGCAGCGTGTCGCCCTCTCCCAGCAACGCCGTGGCGACCATATAAAGGAAAGGTGCGAGCATGAGGAGCGCGATCGGCAGGCCGACCACGTAGACAGGCCACTTCCTTTGCCTCCCGTGTGGCGCGTTCGGCCTACGCATGCTCTCCCCGCCGGTCGAGCAGTCTCAGCCGCGCCCGTGTCACCACCAACAGGAGCGCAAAGAGCAAGACCGAGAGCACGCTGGCATCGCCGAACTGGAGCTGCTCCCAGGCGGTCCGGTAAATGCGATACACGACGACGTCGGTGCTGCCGGCCGGGCCCCCTCCCGTGAGAACCGCCACCAGCGCGAACACCTGGCACGCGCCGATGATCCCGGTCACCAGCACGAACAGGATCACCGGGCGGAGCAGCGGGAGCGTCACACGCCGGAACCGCTGCCACGCGTTGGCGCCGTCGACGCGGGCGGCATCGACGTACGCCCGAGGGATACTCTCGAGCCCGGCGTGGAACACGGCCATTTGGTACCCGACCTGCGTCCAGACGGAGACGATCATCACCGCGATCAGCGCGACGCCCGGGTCGCCGAGCCAGTTCACCGGCCCCACGCCGGCGCGCGTGAGCAGGAAATTGATCACCCCGACGTCCGGGTGATACATCCAGCGCCACACGAGGGCGACCGCCACGACCGACGAGACGGCCGGCAGGAAGAGCAGCCCCCGCACGAGCCTCGCGCCCCGCGACGGGCCGCGGAGCAGCAGGGCGAGCGCGAGCGCCAGCCCCATGGAGACGGGGACGTAGCAGGCGTACAGCAGCGTGCGCCCGAGCGCCGCCCACACGACCGGGCTCCCCAGCGCCTGAACGTAGCCCGCCAGCCCGATGAGCGGTCGGGCAGGCTCAGCGGGGCTGAAGTGGTGCACCGACAGGTACAGCGCGAACACCAGCGGGCCAAGCGTGAACGCGACCAGATGGAGCGCCGACGGCGCCAGGAAGCTCCAGGCCGCCACGGTCTCGCGCCGCTGCCGCGGTGATGCGGCGAGGCTCCAACCGGCCAGCAGTGCGGCGAGCGGGCCGAGCGCAGCCAGGCCGAGCAGGACCGCGAGCCAGGGCGCGGTGCCGGCCTCCACGGGGCGGGCCCGCAGCTCGACCCAGCGTCCGGGCCCGAGGCGCACGGCGACCACGGCCCGCACGACACCGGCGACGTCGCGCCGCACGACGTCCAAGCCGAGCGACTCCGCGGGCACCAGCTCGGCGCCACGGGCGATGGACGCGAGGCTCGTGGGCGCGGCGCGGTCCTCGGGAACGCGGGCCATCGCCTCCTGCATGAGCAGGCGTGCGTCGGAGAGCCAGCGATTCGTGGCCACACGTGCGGCCAAGCGCACGTCGGCGAACATCGCCACGCCGAACAAGCCGGCGGCCGCGCCGTAACGCCCCAGCGCCTGGCGCCACGGCTCGCCCGGCACGCCCAGCGCGCGCACCGCCTGCGCTCCGGCGACCAGCAGCAGGATCAGCGCCGCGAGGGACCACGGGGACACGGGCCAGGCTCCCCCTTGCGGCTGGGCCGCGAGCGCGCCTACGACATCCCAGCCGTCACGATCGAGTAGCGGGACGAGCATCGCCTCTCCCGTCCAGCGTACCGCGACCTCGCGACGCAGCCGCTCGAGCGCGGCGGGGGGGAGCGGCGGCGCCGTGGCGTGGACCAGGGGCGCGGTACGGTCGTAGATCTCGAAGTCGACCGCGAGTCCCGGGAGCCCGGCGAGCGCCCGCGCCCGGATCAAGAGCTGCGGCAGATCGTACCCGCCGCCGCTCCGGGCCATCGGTGTGACGATCGCCAGGTACCCGGCGGCGGCCGTGGCGTCGCGGGCGGCGAGCACACGCTCACTGCGAGCACGCGCCCAGTTTGCGGCGGCCGCCGGAAGCAGGGCGGCCGCCGCGAGACCGACGACGGCCACCCAGCGGGCGCGCGCGCGCGGCGTCATCGCGTGGCTCCCAAGAGACGGTCGAGCTCGCGCGCTGTGGAACCCGCGGCTCGCGCCGGGTCGACGCCGGTGCTCGTGATGCGGTCCATGAGATCGCCGAGTCGTTCCGCCACGTCGCGCCACGGCCCGACGCGCACGCCCCAGGACGGCCGGCCGTGCGCCGCCGCGCGCAGAAACGCCGCGTCCCAGCCGAGCGCGTCCGCCGCCGCCACCGCTCGCGCCGCCGCCGCCACCGCCGGCAGCTCCAGCCCCGCCTCTGCGCGCGCCACCGCGGCAGCGGAATCGGTGAGGTCGCCCCCACGTGCAGCCGGCCGGCCGCGACGGTCGCACGCAACCCCGGAATCACCCAGTGACCCGTCGTCATGAGTGCGAGGCGGCCGCTCGCGAACAGGCGGGCGATGGCTCCCGGCGCGTCACGGGCGTCACGGATCCGCGGCGCAATGCCCGCGCTCATCCAGCCGGCATACCAGCGCATCGCCTCGATCGTGGCTCGCGAGTCGAGACACCCCGATGCGCGCCGGCCGTCGGCGCACAGCACGTCACCGCCGCCCGCCCAGATCCACGGCAGCCAGAGGGCGAGCCGTCCGTCGAAGGCGCTCCCCCACTGATCGATCGACCCGTCGCCGTCCGTGTCCCGCGTGAGCTGCTTCGCCACACGGAGAAAGTCGTCCCAGGTCCAGTCGTCCGTGGGATAGGGAATCGCGGCACGATCCAGCAGATCCTTGTTGTAGGCGACCACCACGGGCGTATAGCCCCGGGGGAGACCGTACAGCCCGGCGCCGCGGCGGAACACCGCCACCAGCGTCTGGTCATAACGCGCCGGATCCACGCCGATCCGCGGGAGATAGGGAACGAGATCGAGGGCGACGCCCCGGTCCACGACCCGCGGCACGTCCTCGTCGTCCAGCAGGAACACATCGGGAGGATCCTCACCGGCGAGCGCGGTGAGCAGTGCCCGCCGGTACTGGTCGCGACCCGCGATCGGGCGCTGCACGAGCTCGAGCCCGGGATGGCGGGCGAGATAGGGCGTGAGCAGCCGCTCCTGGAGCTCGGCCACGCCCGCTCCCGAGTCGACGCGATCGGAAAGGACGAGCGCGCCCCGGCCTCCGTCTTCCCGGACGCCGCCGCACATCCAGCACGCGAGGCACAGCCCGACGACGCGCCTCACTCGAGTCGCGCTCCCGCCGCGTCGAACAGGTGGAGGTGTTGCGGGTCGAGCGTGATGCCGACGCGATCGCCGGGTCGGAAGTCCGGGAAGCCGCCCACCCGGGCGACGACACGCTGGCCGCCAGTGTCGAGGTGTATCAGCGTGTCCGCCCCGAGCGGCTCCACCACACGCACCTCCGCCGTCGCGCTCCCCTGGTCCGGCGCGCACAGGCGCACGTGCTCGGGGCGCACGCCCAGATGGATCTCACCTTCGTAGTGCTCCAGGGGAACGGCAATCGACCAGGCACCGCAGTCGACCACTCCCCCGCCCCGCCCGGTTCCCCGTCCCCGACCCTTCAGCACGTTCATGCCCGGGTTGCCGATGAAGCGCGCGACGAACACGTCGGCGGGCTGTCCGTACACCTCGGCGGGCGCGCCCAGCTGTCGCAGCCGCCCGGCGGCAAGCACGGCGATGCGCTGTCCCATCGTCATCGCCTCGACCTGGTCGTGCGTGACGTACACGACGGTGACGCCGAGGGCGCGGTGCAGCTCGAGCAACTCGGCGCGCAGCTCGCCGCGCAAAATGGGATCGAGGTGGGAGAGCGGCTCGTCGTAGAGAAAGACGCGGGGCTCGCGCACGATCGCCCGAGCCAGCGCCACGCGCTGCCGCTCGCCCCCCGAGAGCGCGCCCGGCCGGCGCTCGAGCGAGCCCGTGAGGCCAAGTCGTTCGGCCGCGTGCTCGACCCGGCGCGCGATCTCCTTCGCCGGGACTCCGCGCACCTCGAGACCGAAGGCGATGTTGCCCCGCACCGAGAGGTGGGGGTAGAGCGCGTGGCTCTGAAACACCATCGCCACGTCGCGCGCACCGGGGGAGAGATGCGTGACGTCGTGGTCGCCGATGAGGATCTCGCCCGCGGTTGGCTCTTCGAGCCCGGCGATGCAGCGCAGCACGGTCGTCTTGCCGCACGCCGATGGCCCGAGCAACACGAAGAACTCGCCGTCGCGCACGTCGAGCGACAGGTCCGCGACCGCCTGCGTACCGCCGGGATGGTACGTCTTGGCGAGACCGCGGAGCGTGACGGACGCCATGCCCGTGCAGCCCTAATGCCGTCGACTCACAGCGACGCGATCTGGCGGAGCAGCTCGGCGTCGTCACGCCGGGCCCCGAGCTCCGCTTCGACGTGCTGCCAGCGCAAGATCCCCTGTTTATCGATCAGGAAGTAGGCGCGCGTCGAGAAGAAACGGTCCGGCAACAGCGTCCCGTACGCGCGGCTCAGGTCCCGTTTGAAATCGCTCAGGAGTTCCTGGCGCATCGCGTATTTCGCCTTGTACTCCTTGAGCGTGGGCACCGAGTCCACACTGACGGGCAGCACGACCGTGTCCGCGCGCTCGAAGGCGCTGTAGTCCTCGCTGAACGCGCAGTTTTCCGCCGTGCAGGTGCTCGTGAACGCGAGCGGGAAGAACGCGAGCAGCACGTTGCGCCGGCCACGGAAGCTCGAGAGCGTGACGTCGGTCCCGGATGTGGACGGAAGCGTGAAGTCGGGGGCGGCGGCGCCCACACGGGGCCCGGCCGCGGAGACGGTGACGGTCACGACGCGTACTCCTTGACTCGAGCCGGGGACGCGGAACGGATCGCGACCCTCTGGGGTTTGGACAGTACACAATGTCAACGCGCAAGACTCGGCGTGCAACCCGCGGGCGCTCGGTTTGAAATCGGCGCGCGGGCGGTGCATCTTTCCCGCGGCACCTCTGGCACAGAGCGTGAAGCATCGGACGACCGGTCAGACCGCCAAGGAGCGGACCATGGCGCATACCCTGCCGCCACTGCCGTACGATTTCGGGGCGCTGGAGCCCTACATCGACGCCCAGACGATGCAGATCCACCACGGGAAGCACCATCAGGCGTACGTCAACAACCTCAATGCCGCGCTCGACAAACACCCCGAGCTGCACAAGAAAACGCTGGAAGATTTGCTGCGCGGCATCAACGACATCCCCGAGGACATCCGCACGGCGGTGCGCAACAACGCCGGCGGCCATCACAACCACTCGCTGTTCTGGACGATCATGGCGCCGGCCGGCAAGGGGAGCGGCGGCGAGCCGAGCGGCCCCCTGGCCGATGCGATCAAGAAGGCGTTCGGCGACTTCGCCAAGTTCAAGGAGCAGGTTGCGGCCGCCGCGACTAGCCGCTTCGGCAGCGGCTGGGCCTGGCTCGCCCTCGCGGGCGGCAAGCTCGAGCTGTTCAGCACGGCGAATCAGGACAGCCCGCTCATGGACGGCAAGATCCCGGTGCTCGGGCTCGATGTCTGGGAGCACGCGTACTACCTCAAGTACCAGAACCGGCGCCCCGATTACGTCGCGGCGTGGTGGAACGTCGTGAACTGGAGCGAAGTGGGAAAGAGGTACGAGGCGGCGAAGAAATAGACGGCTAGACGTCGAGACGGCCGGCGGTGAACAGGTGGGAGGGGTCAGAGAGGATTCCTGGCCCCTCGTGCTCACTCATCGAGCGCTTCGGTGAACACCTCGGCGGTGCCGTCCTCGGCGTAGCGCACCGTGACCCGCCACGGACGGCAGCAGACCTGGCAGTCTTCCACGTACTCCTGCACCGACCCACCGCCGGGGTCGAGGCCGAGCTCGTTGGCCTCTCCGCAATGGGGACACACGACGAGCACCTCGCTTTCGGCCGTGCCATCGCCGAGCGGGAAGTCTTCGTCGTCGAGCGGATCGACGTCCGACAACCCGGGGGGAGGCGTCACCGCGCGCCGTACACCGAGGTCGTACCGTTCTTATCGAAGGTCAGGATGTAGAACCGGGCCGGTGTCTCCGACTCCATCCCCGGCGACCCGGCGGGCATACCCGGGACGGCAACCCCGGCAATCCCAGGCCGCTCCTTGAGCAGGCGTTGGATCACATCGGCGGGAACGTGCCCTTCGATGACGTAGCCGTCCACCACGGCCGTGTGACACGCGGTCAGCTTGCGAGGCACGCCGTAGCGCTCCATCACGCCGGCGAGGGTGGACGTGTCGTGTACCGTGACGCGGAATCCCGCAGCCTGCAGGTGCTCCACCCACTTCTTGC
>QHTP01000142.1 GCA_003220855.1 Gemmatimonadota bacterium | reverse complement strand
CGATCGGGTGCCGTAAGTGCCACGGCGATCAGGGCCGGGGCGACGGCCCTTCGGCGCCTACCCTCAAGGACGACGCGGGATTCCCCATCTTCGCCGCGGACCTCCACCAGAGTTGGCGATTCCGGGGAGGCGGCAGGACCGAGGACATCTACCGGCGGCTGCGCACCGGGCTCGACGGCACGCCGATGCCGTCGTTCTCGGACCTCATCGACCAGAAATTCCTCACCGACGAGGAGCTGTGGCGGCTCTCCCAATACGTGCGCAGCCTCTCGCCGGCGCGGGAGCCCGAGGTGCGGGACGTGATCCACGCGCCGCAGCTCGGCGGCACGCTGCCCGCGGCGCCCGACGACACGACCTGGGCGCGGGTAGACCGCTACTGGTTCCCGCTCGTCGGCCAGGTGATCCGCAAGCCTCGCTGGTTCGCCCCAACGGTCTCCGGCGTGTGGGTACAGGCGGTGCACAACGGGCGTGAGCTCGCTCTGCGGCTTTGCTGGGACGACCGCACGCTGAGCCCGGACACGGCATGGCTCGCGCTCGAGAGGCGGGTGCTCGAGACGGTGGCGAGCGACGACTCGACCCCGGCCGTGGCGGGCGTGTGGCCGGATCAGGTCGCCGTGCAGCTCCCGCGCCACATCCCCGATGGGATGGAGCGCCCGTATTTCTTGATGGGGACGGGGACAGACCCGGTCTACCAGTGGCGGTGGACCAGCGAGCCGCGGAGGACGGTCGCGGGGTTGGCGCGCGGACTCGAGCAGTTCGACACGCTGGGGGCCGCGCCGGAGAGTCAGGCGGTGTGGGACCACGGAGAGTGGCGCGTCGTGCTCACCCGGTCCCTTGCGACCCCCGATACGGCGAACGAACTTCAGTTTGTGGCAGGCCGCGCCATCCCGGTCGCCTTCTTCGCCTGGGATGGCTCAAACGGGGAACACGGCTCGCGGCTGGCCGTGAGCACGTGGTACTTCCTCGCCCTCGATCAACCGACGCCGCCGCGGGTCTTTGTCTCCCCGGTCGTTGCGATGGCGCTGACGCTGGGGCTCGGGTTCATGGTGGTGTGGCGGGCACAGCGCCGGGCAGGCGGGTCGCGGGGCACGGGGGCGGGGGTGGGGGCGGAGACATAGAAAGACCTTATAGCGAAGATCTCGATTTGAATTATGGTCATCGAAGAGCTCAGAGCCGGCGCAAGCCGGGGCGACGATCACGGGGAAGGTGAAGTTCACCGGCACGAAGCCCGCCATGCCGAAGATCGACATGAGCGAGGAGCCGAAGTGCAAGGCGAAGTACACCGCGGCTCCGCCGACCGAGGAGACCGTGGTCGTGAATCCGAACGGCACGCTTGCGAATGTGTTCGTGTACGTGAAGTCGGGGCTGCCGGCGAGCTACAAGGCCCCTGCGCCCTCGGGACCGGTGACGCTCGACCAGGACGGATGCCGTTATCATCCCCACGCGTTCGGTATCATGGTCGGGCAGAACCTGCAGATCAAGAACTCCGACGGCATTCTCCACAACATCAAGGCGAAGGGCACGAAGAACCGCCCCTTCAACATCAGCCAGCCTACGACCATGACGTCGACGCGCACGTTCTCCGCGCCCGAGGTGATGGTACCCCTCGAATGCAACGTGCACGGCTGGATGCACGCGTGGCTGGGGGTCCTGCCGCACGCGTTCTACGGGGTGAGCGGCGCGGACGGGAGCTTCAGCATCACGGGGCTGCCGCCCGGGACGTACACGGTCGAGGCGTGGCACGAGAAGTACGGGACGCAGACGGCCACCGTGACGGTCAGCGGCAGCGAGACGAAGACGGCGGACTTCACGTTCGCGGGCAAATGAGGTGAGGGACTAGAGAGAGGGGGGCAGGGCATGTCCTGGTGGCTGCCGCTCAAGGGTTCGACGTTCGCCGGAGAAATCGACGGCTTGTTCATCGCGATCCTCGTGATCACGGGGATCGCGTTCGTCATCGTCGAAGCGGGGCTGATCTGGTTCGTCGTGCGCTACCGAGCGCGGCCGGGGCGGAAAGCGTTCTACACGCATGGGTCCACGCGCGCCGAGGTGATCTGGACCGCGATCCCGGCCGTGACCATGGTGGCCCTGGGACTCGTCAGCAACCACTACTGGGTTCAGATCAAAGGGCGTAACAGCATTCCGCCGAACGCCTATCCCATCGGGATTCACGCGAAGCAGTTCGAGTGGCAGGTCACTTACCCGGGGCCCGACGGCAAGCTCGGCACCGCGGACGACTTTACCGTGCGCAACCAGCTGCACGTGCCGGCCGGCCGCCCGATCGTCCTCGCTCTTTCGTCCGAAGACGTCATCCATTCCTTTTTCGTGCCCCAGTTCCGCGTGCGGCAGGACGTGGTGCCGGGCATGGACATCAAGGCGTGGTTCCAGGCCACGGTCCCCGGTACCTACGAGCTCGGGTGCTCCCAGCTGTGCGGACTGGGCCACTACCGCATGCGGGCGCAGGTGTTCGTGCACACGCCGGAAGAGTATGACGCCTGGATGAAGCGGGCTGCTCAGGGGGAGGCATCAGAATGACGACTGTCGCCGCAACGGCCCAGGTCGCTCACGGGCACCACGACGATCGGCCGTTCATCCGCAAATACATCTTCTCGACCGATCACAAGATCATCGGGATTCAGTTTCTGTTCGTCAGTCTGTTCTTCCTGCTCGTGGGCGGGCTGCTCGCGATGCAGATGCGCTGGCAGCTGGGCTTCCCGGGCAAGCCGATGCCGGGCGGCGGGATCCTGCCCGAGACGATGGCGCCGGGCGGCGTGATCCTGCCCGAGTACTACATCCAGCTCGTCACCATGCACGGGACGTTCATGGTGTTCTTTGCGATCATGCCGTTGCTCGTGGGTGTGTACGCGAACTTTCTGATTCCGTTGAAGATCGGGACGCACGACATGGCGTTCCCGCGCATCAACATGTGGTCTTTCTGGTCGGCGTTCGCTGCGGGCCTGGTGATGCTCGCGAGCCTGTTCGTGCCGGAGGGCGCGGCGCGGGCCGGCTGGACGATGTACGCCCCGCTCTCGGCCAGGCACGATTACTCGGGCGCCGAGCTCGGCCAGGAGCTCTGGTCGATCTCGATCGTGCTGCTCGGGCTGTCGTCGATCCTGGGCTCGCTGAACTACATCACCACGGTCATCAACAACCGGGCCCCCGGGATGACGTGGTTCCGGATGCCCCTGTCGGTGTGGGCGCTGTTCATCACCGCGATCCTTGGCATCCTGGCGCTGCCGGTGCTCTCGGGCGCGGCGATCATGCTGCTGTTCGACCAGATCCTCGGGACGCACTTCTTCGATCCCCCGGCCGGTGGGCAGGCGCTGTTGTGGCAACAGTGGGGCCACCACATGTTCGTGAGCGGGATGAACCCGACGCTCGGATCGTCGTTCATGGTGTCGACGCTGGTGATCGCCGTCCCCTCGGCGGTCAAGACGTTCAACTGGATGGGGACGATGTGGCGCGGCAACCTCCGATTCACCGTGCCGATGCTCAACGCGGTGGCGTTCGTGGCGATGTTCGTGATCGGCGGTCTGTCGGGGATCTACATGGCGGCGACGCCCGTGGACATGTTCATCCACGACACGTACTTCATCGTCGCGCATCTGCATTACGTGTTGTTCGGCGGGAGCCTGTTCGCGCTGTTCGGCGCGATCCCCTTCTGGTTCCCCAAGATGTTCGGCCGCCTGATGAGCGAGCCGTGGGGGAAGATCCATTTCTGGCTCACGTTCGTTTTCTACAACTGCACGTTCTTCCCGATGCACATCCTCGGCATGGCCGGGCACATGCGGCGGATCTACGACCCGACGCAGTACGACTTCCTGAAGCCGTACCAGCCGATGAACGAATTCATCTCGATCAGCGCGTTCCTCTTGTTCGCGACGCAGATCATCTTCTTCGTGAACTTCTGGTGGAGCCTCAAGAAGGGGAAACCGGCGGGGCTGAATCCGTGGCAGGACAACGGGCTCGAGTGGACGCTGCCCAGTCCCGCGCCGCACGGCAATTGGGAGCGCGTGCCGACGGTGTACCGCGGGCCGTACGAGTTCAGCTCGCCGCAGGTGCCGGAGGACTACCTGCCGCAGACCCGCAAGCTCCCGGGCGACCGGGAGCCGGCCGCCGTGTCGGCCGCCCACTGACGACAGGAGAGGGGACGACAGATGACGCACGCAGCCGCCACCGTCGACCAGATGCGGCCCCCGTACCCGGCCGAGCGGGGGCTCGACGTCTACAACACCAAGCTCGGGATGTGGGTGTTCCTCGCGTCGGAGGTGATGTTCTTCGCGGCGCTGATCGGGACCTACATCATCCTGCGGTTCGGCGCCCCGGGCGAATGGGCCAGGCCGGGGATCGTCTTGAACATCAAGATCACCGCCTTCAACACGTTTCTGCTGATCTGCTCGAGCGTGTCGATGGTCAAGGCGTACGCGGCCATCCAGGACGGCGACCCCAAGAAGATGCGCTTCTGGCTGCTGCTGACGATCCTGGGCGGCGCGACGTTCGTGGGGATTCAGATTTACGAATACATCCATCTCATCGAGCACGGCTTCGTGCCGAGCGGGGTGCGCGAGGGAAGCGAGCTGGCCGAGCTGGTGGCGAAAGGAACGCTGCCCGCAGCGACGATGGGGCTGTACGGCTCCACCTTCTTTACCATGACAGGGTTCCACGGCTTCCACGTCACGTGCGGCGTGATCTCGATGACCTACCTGTACCTGACGAAAGCGCTGCCGGGCAAGTACACCAAGCAGAGCTACGGGGGGATCGAGACGGTCGGCCTGTACTGGCACTTCGTCGACCTGGTGTGGATCATCCTGTTCACGATCGTCTACCTCATTTGAAGGCGGGGGGCCATGGAGACCGCACACAAGCGTCCCAACTACATCCTGATCTGGGTGTACCTGGCGGTCCTCACGGCCGCCGAGCTGGGGCTCGCCTTCGAGCTACCGATTTCGCGGAACTGGAAGTTGATCCTGCTCCTGTTCCTGGCGGTCTGGAAGGCGGCGTTGGTCGGGCTGTTCTTCATGCACCTCAAGTTCGAGCGTTGGAACCTGCGGATCATGGCGGTGATCCCGTTGCCGCTCGCCGTGATCTTCATCCTGGCCGGCATGTCGGAGCACATCTGGTAGCGTTTCTCGAGCTGACGAAGCCGCGCATCACGCAGCTGGTGGTGCTCACCGCCGCGGCCGGGTTCTACCTCGGCTCGGGAGCCGGCGAGCCGCCCACTACCGTCGGGGCGAGTGACCCCGCGGGCGGCGGCCGCGTTCGCCGCGGTCATCTCGGTGGCGGGCGTGGCCTATCTCGCCCTCCGGGTGAATCTCCTTACCGCCGGGCTCGCGGCGGTCACGCTCGGGAGCTACGTGCTGCTCTACACCCCGCTCAAGCGCACCACGACGCTCAACACCCTCGTCGGCGCCGTGCCGGGCGCGCTGCCGATCGTGGGCGGATGGACCGCGGCGGGCGGGGCCCTGGGGCCCGCCGTGGCGGCGCTGTTCTGGATCCTGTTCCTGTGGCAGCTGCCCCACTTCCTCGCGCTCGCCTGGATCTACCGGGAGGATTACCGGCGCGGCGGCCTAGCCATGCTGTCAGTCACGGACGTGGACGGGCGGCACACCGGTCGCATGGTGCTGCTGTACGCGACGGCGCTCCTCCCCGTGAGCCTGTTGCCCACGCTGCTGGGCGTCACCGGGGGATTGTATTTCTTCGGGGCGCTGGCGCTGGGGCTCGCGTACGCGGGGGCGTCGGTCGCGATGACGCGCGCCGCCACCTCGTCGCGCGCCTGGCGTCTCTTCTACGTCTCCATCGTCTACCTGCCAGCGCTGCTCACGCTCATGGTAGTGGACAAGGTCGCCGCCTAGGCACGGGCCATGATCCCCTTCCACCGCCTGCTCATCTCCACTGCGGTCGTCTTCTGCGCGGGCTTCGCGTTGTGGGCCGGGTGGGACTATCGTGCATCGGGCGAGGGCGTGACGCTCGTCATGGCCATCGTGTCCGCCGCCGCGGCCGCGGCGCTCAGCTACTACCTGCGCCACCTGAAACGTTTCCTCGGCCGATGACCCTCGCGGCGCTGCTCGTGTTGCCGCACGGGATGGACGACCCGGCGATGGATCTCGTGTATTTCTGGGCGGCCGTCCTGATCGCCTTGACTCCGGTGCTCATCTTCGGTGGGCTCGGCGTGTGGATCGTGCGGAAGATCTGGCAGGAGCAACGCGGAGCGCGGAACGCGGAACGCGGAACAGAGGCTCCGCATTAGATTCGTTGCATGAGCTCGAAGCCCTCCGAGAAACGTCAAGTCGTCCGGTTCGCCTTCTACAAGCTCGACAGCGCGTGGCGACGGCTCTCGGCCGAGCGACAGGCGAGCGCCAAGCTCGAGTTCGGGGAAACGATCGAGAGCTTCGCCGGCCGGTTGCTGCTGCGCCCGTACGGGCTCGTCGGCATCCGCGGCGACTGCGATTTCCTGTTGTGGCAGGTCGCGGAGGACCTGGATTCGGTGGTCGCGCTGCAGACCGCGCTGAACCGTACCGATCTGGGGGCGTATCTCGCGGTCCCCTACAGCTACCTCGCGATGACGCGCCGTTCCATCTACGAGTTTCCCGAGGCCCCCGGCGTGGGCCAGCCGTCGCGGCTGGTCATCCGGCCGAGTGATGCCCGCTACCTGTTCGTGTACCCGTTCATCAAGACGAGGGGCTGGTACATGCTGCCCAAGGCGGAGCGGCAGGTCATGATGGACGAGCACGTGCGCATCGGGCGGCAGTACCCGTCGATCAGGCTCAACACGACGTATTCCTACGGGCTCGACGACCAGGAGTTCATCGTCGCCTTCGAGGGCGACAGCCCCGCCGACTTTCTCGACCTGGTCATGGAGCTGCGCGAGAGCAAGGCGTCGTCGTACACGCTGCGCGACACGCCGACGTTCACCTGCGTCCAGATGTCGCTGTGGGACATGCTGGACACGCTGGGGGGAGCGGGGTCGGCGCAGGCGGTGTCGCGCCGGCCCACGCGGGCGGACGGCTATACTCCGGTGGCGACGCTCGCCGATCTGCCGGCCGGCACGAGTCGGCGCGTGTACGTGGGCGGGGATGCCGTCGCGCTCTTCAACGTGAACGGCACCGTGCACGCCGTCGCGAACCGCTGCACCCACGCGCGCGCCAGCCTGTCCGAGGGCACCGTCGACGCGAGCCGCTGCGCGGTGACGTGCCCATGGCACGAAGGCGTCTTTTCGCTCGAGACGGGGCAGGTGCTGGGCGGGCCGCCGTCGCTTCCGGTCGCCACCTATCGAGTGAAGGTCGAGGGCGACACGGTCCTCGTCGCTCCTCCCGGGTTGATCGACGCGCGCGAGCCGATTGCCCCTCGTTCCTGACGACAGCCGCTTTCTCAAGGCGTGCCGCTCGGAGCCCACCGATGTGACGCCGGTGTGGTTCATGCGACAGGCGGGGCGCTACCTGCCCGAATACCGCGCGTTGCGACAGAAACACTCGCTGCTCGAGCTGTGCCACAAGCCGGAGCTCGCGGCCCAGGTGACGCTACAGCCGATCGAGCGCCTGGGCGTGGACGCGGCGATCCTGTTCGCCGACATCCTGCTGCCGTTCGAGCCGCTGGGGCTGGGCCTCACGTTTTCCGCCGGTGAAGGCCCGCAAATCACGCGGCCCGTGCGCGAGGCGGGTCAGGTGCTGGAGCTGCCGCCGGTGGACCCCGAGACCGACCTCGCCTACGTGCTGGAAGCGGCGCAGCTCGCGGCGCGGGCCCTGCCTCCCCACGTCCCGCTCATCGGCTTCGCCGGCGCACCGTTCACGCTCGCGAGCTACGCGATCGAAGGCGGCGCGACGCGCAGCTTCACGCTCACCAAGCGGTTCATGTATTCGGAGCCGCGGGCGTGGCACCAGCTGCTCGAGCGGCTCGCGGAGCTGGTGGGGGCCTACCTCGCGGCCCAGGCGCGCGCGGGAGCGCGCGCGCTGCAGCTGTTCGACAGCTGGGTGGGATGTCTGTCCCCGGCCGACTACGCGACCTATGTCTTTCCCCACAGCCAGCGGGCGCTCGAACTGGCGGCCGCGTCGGGGGTGCCGGTGATCCACTTCGGGACCGATACCGCCGGACTGCTCGCGGACTTCGCCCGGTCGGGCGGTGACGTGATCGGCGTCGACTGGCGGATCCCCCTGGACGTGGCGTGGGAGCGGATTGCCCCCGCCGCCATTCAGGGGAACCTCGATCCCGTAGCGCTCCTCGCCCCCCGCGCGGAGCTCGAGCGCCAGACGCGGGAGATCCTGGCCCGCGCGGGCTCGCGGCCCGGACACATCTTCAACCTGGGCCACGGCGTGCTCCCTGAAACCCCGATCGAGGCCCTGCAGGCCGTGGTGGAGTGGGTGCATGGCGGCTGACCCGGAGGCCATTGCCGTCCTCCTGATGGCGTACGGCGGCCCCGACAGCCTGGACGACGTCGAGCCCTATCTGCTCGACGTGCGCGGCGGGCGGCCGGTGAGCCCGGAGTTTGTGGCGGAGATCAAGCAGCGTTACGCCCGGATCGGCGGGCGCTCGCCGATTCGCGAGCGCACCGAAGCGCAGGCGGCGGGGGTGCAGCGGCTGCTGGGCGAGCGCTTTGCCGTGCGCATCGGCATGCGTCACTGGCATCCCTACATCGCTGACGCCGTCGAGGGCATGGTGGCGGCCGGCCAGCGACGCCTGGTGGGCATCGTCATGGCGCCGCACTACTCAGCGTTGTCCGTGGGCGCCTACCAGAAAAAGCTGCTGGCCGCCACCGCCGGCCGGCTCGACGTCGCGCTGGTGCGGAGCTGGGGTGAGCACCCGAAATTCCTCGTCGCCGTCGCCGGTCGCGTGACGCAGGCGCTGCAGCGGTTCCCGTCTCCCGCCGCGGTGCAGGTGCTCTTCACCGCGCACAGCCTCCCCGAGCGGATTCTTGCAGCCGGTGATCCCTATCCCTCCGAATTGCAGGCCAGCGCCGCGGCGGTGGCGCAGCGGGCCGGACTCACGGCGTGGCACTTCGCCTACCAGAGCGCCGGCGCCACCGCGGAGCCGTGGCTCGGCCCGGAAGCGGGTGCCCTGATGACGGAGCTCGCCGGCAAGGGCCACCAGGCGTTCTTGATCGTTCCCATCGGGTTCGTGTGCGATCACGTCGAGGTGCTGTACGACGTGGACATCGTGTACCAGGCGCTCGCCGGGCGCTTGGGCGTGCACCTCGAGCGCACGGCGTCGCTCAACGACGACCCGCTGCTCGTGGCCGCCGTCGCGGAGATCGCCCACGACACGGCCGCCGGCCGGGGATGGCTGTGAGCGCCACGGTGGCGGTCGCGGGAGCGGGCCTCGCGGGGCTCTCGGCTGCATGGGAGCTGTCGCGGGCGGGAGCGACGGTCGTGGTGCTCGACGCCGTGCGGCGGCCGGGCGGAGTGGTGGTGACGGAGCGGCCCGGTGGGCCCGGTGGGCCCGGTGGGAAAGACGGCTTCGTGGTCGAAGGCGGGCCCGATGGATTCCTCGCGGCCGAGCCCGACATCCAGGAGCTGGCGCGCGACGCCGGCATCGGCGGACGCGTGGTCGATCAGCTCACCAGCGGGTCGTCGCTGTGGACCGGCCGGCGGCTCGAGCCATTGGCCGAGGGGCAGGCGGCCGCGCTGCTCGGCATCCAGGGCGTCAGTCGGTCTGCGATCGACTGCGGGTTTCGGAGCTTCGCTACCGGCATGGCCGATCTCGTGGAAGCACTCATCGCCCGGGTGGGTCCGGCGATCCGACCGGCCCAGGGCGTCACCGGCGTCGCGCCCGCGACGCGCGGTTGGCGCCTCTCGCTGACCGGCGGCTCCACGCTCGAAGCGGAGGCGGTCATCCTCGCGCTGCCAGCGTGGATCGCGGCGCGACTCGTGGCGGCGGCCGGCGTGCCCGCCGCCCGGCGTCTGGATGAGGTGATCTATTACCCGACCACCGCCGTCTCGCTCGCCTACCGGGGCGATCAGCTCGCGACGTCGCTCGCCGGGACGGGGTTTGTGTCCGCGGCGGAGTGGAGCGGCGTAGTGCGTGCCTGTTCGTACTCATGGCTCAAGTATCCGGGTCGCGCGCCTGCCGGTCACGCCCTGCTGCGAGCGTTCGTCGCTCCGGTGGATGGGGATCCGGGCGCGATCTCGCACACGGAGCTGGCGGCGATCCTCGGTCTCGCGGGCAGTCCGCTCTGGACGCGCGTGTTTCACTGGCCGCGGGGCCTGCCGCGCTACAAGCCGGGACACGCCGAGCACGTGGCGGCGGTGCGGGAGCGCCTGGCAAGGCTTCCGCCGCTGGCGATCGCGGGCGCTGGGTTCGATGGGGCGGGAGTGTCGGCGTGCGTCAGGTCGGGGAGAGCAGCGGCCCGGGGGATACTGGATCGGCTCGGGCGATAACGCGGAACTCGGAACGCGGAACTCGGAACAGCTGTTCTCGTTCAGCCGTTCAGCAGCTCTTTCGCCTTCGCCACAACGTTCTCGACCGTCAGCCCCAACTCCTGATAGATCCGCTGGTACGGCGCGGATGCCCCGAACCGCTCGATACCGAGCACGACGCCGCGGTCACCTACCCAGCGATACCAGGGCTGCGGGCTCGCGGCTTCGACGGCGATGCGCGCGCCCACGCTCGGGGGGATCACCGCGTCGCGGTACTCTTGCGGCTGCCGCGCGAACAGCTCCATGGACGGCATGCTCACGGCGCGCGTGACAATTCCGGCCGCGCTCAGACGCTCGTAGGCACCGAGCACCAGCTCCAGCTCCGACCCACTGCCGATGAGAATCACCGCAGGCCGGCCGCCCGGTGCGTCCGCCAGGACGTAGGCACCCAGTCTTAGCCCGTTGGCGGGGGCGTAGCGGGAACGATCGATGACCCCGACCTTTTGACGGGTAAGCACGAGCGCCACCGGGCCGCTCTGGTGGCGGATGGCGACGCGCCAGGCCTCGACGGTCTCGGTCGCATCGGCCGGCCGGAGCACCACGAGATCGGGAATCGCGCGCAACGACGCGAGCTGCTCGACCGGCTGGTGGGTGGGGCCGTCCTCGCCGAGTCCGATCGAATCGTGGCTGAAGACGTAGATCACCGGCAATCGGCTCAGCGCCGCGAGGCGGATCGGCGGTCGCATGTAGTCTGAAAAGATCAAGAAGGTCGATCCCACCGGCCGCACGCCGCCGTGCAGGGTCAGCCCGTTCATGATCGCGCCCGTGCCGTGTTCGCGAATGCCGAAGTGCACGTTGCGCGCGCCCCAGCTTCCCGCGGCTACGTCGCCGCCGTTCTTGATTACGACGTTGGTGGAGCTTGCGAGATCCGCCGACCCGCCCACCAGCTCGGGGAGCTTCGCCGCGAGGAGGTTCAGCACCTTCCCGGACGCGACGCGTGTGGCCTGGGCGTCTTTGGGCGTGAACTCGGGGAGCCCGTCGTCCCAGCCGTCCGGCAGCCGACCCGCGAGGCGTCGCTCGAGCTCGGCCGCGAGGTCGGGATGCGCCTTGCGGTAGGCGTCGTACTTCCGCTGCCACTCGGCCTCGAGCCTGGTCCCCCGCTCTCCGGCGCGGCGCCACTGCGCCAGGGCCGCGTCGGGGACATGGAACGGCTCGAGGCTGGGCCAGCCCAGCTGCCGCTTCGTGAGCCGGACCTCGTCCTCGCCGAGCGGCGCGCCGTGGGCCTCCGGGGTGTCCTGCTTGTGTGGGCTGCCGTAGGCGATGTGGGTACGCACGATCACCAGCGACGGCCGGTCGGTGACGCGCCGCGCCGCGGCGAGCGCCGCGTCGAGCGCGCCGAGATCGTTGCCGTCCGCCACGCGCTCCACGTGCCAGTCGTAGCTCTCGAACCGTTTGGCCGTGTCGTCCGAGAACGTGAGATCGGTCTTGCCGTCGATGGTGATACGATTGTCGTCGTACATCCCGATCAGACGGCCCAGTTTCAGGTGGCCGGCGAGCGAGCAGGCCTCGTGCGAGACGCCCTCCATCAGGTCGCCGTCGGACGCGAGGAAGTAGGTGCAGTGATCGACGATCGCGTGCCCCGGTCGGTTGAACAGCTGCGCCAGGTGGGCCTCCGCGAGCGCCATCCCCACCGCGTTGCCGACGCCCTGACCGAGCGGGCCGGTCGTGGCCTCGACGCCCGGCGTGAGCCCGTGCTCGGAGTGGCCCGGCGTGCGGCTGCCCCACTGGCGGAACTGCTTGATGTCGTCGAGCGAGAGGTCGTACCCGGTGAGGTACAGCACCGCGTACAGCAGCATACACGCGTGTCCCGCCGACAGCACGAAGCGATCGCGGCCGAACCAGTCCGGGCGGGCGGGATGATACCGCAGGTGGCGTTGCCACAGCACGTACGCGAGCGGCGCCAGCGCCATGGGGGTGCCCGGGTGGCCGGAGTCCGCCTGCTGCACCGCATCCATGGCGAGGGTACGGACGGTGTTGATGCACAACTGATCGAGGGATGTACTGCGCGCGGCGGGGGGAGGAGCGGCGCCGCTCACGAACTCGGTCACAACAGGCCCGATTTCGCGGCCTGCCACAGGTGCATGAGTCGATCGAAGCCGTTCACCAGCAGGTCCACCTGCTGGGGGCTGGGGCTCGCCTTGGCGGCGGTCTTGAGCTCCGCACAGATACGCGGCATCTCCTTGCGCCCCTGCTTGGTACCCTCGGCGGCGATCTGCTCCAGGATCGCGACGACCCGCTCCCGCGCCGCCTCGTCCTTGGGGACCTGCCAGAGGTAGTCCGCGAGCTGCTTGCCCTCGCTGCACAGCTTGCCGAGGGCGTCGAGCACGGGCGGCGCGCGGCGTGGCGCGTTGGCATCGCTCATGGGAGTTCAATTATACCAAGAAACCGGCAGAACGTGCGGTTGCCCCCACTTCGGGGTGTCTCTAGCTTGCGGTCTCCATGAACCAGTTGCGCGAGCTATGGCGGGCGTTCCATCTGAAGGCCAAGGGATGGGACACGTCCGTCGTGGTGGCCGTGCTCATCTGGATCGTGCTGCGCTCTTACCTGATCGAGGCGTTCCGCATTCCCTCGGCGAGCATGGAGAACACGCTGCTGGTCGGCGATTTCTTGTTCGTCAACAAGGCGATCTACGGCGGCGAGCTGGAGATTCCCGGCACGGGGCTCCGGTTCCTGCGCGTTCCGGGTTACGCCGAGCCCGAGCGCGGCGGTATCGTGGTGTTCCGCTCCGTCGAAGACTCGACGCCCAACCTGAACATCGTGAAACGGGTGATCGGCGCCGGAGGGGACACGCTGCGCATGGTGCATGACACGCTATACCGCAACGGCCAGCGGCTGGACGAGCCCTACGCGCTACATCTCGCCGGCGGCGGGGAGGTCGATCCCGACTTCCGGCTGCAGCAGATGCGCGCGTGGCAGCTGCGGTATTACATCGGCCGAGATTCGTCCCACTACCACCCCACGACGCACGATTGGGGCCCGGTGGTCGTGACGACGGGCCATTTCTTCGTGATGGGCGACAACCGCGACGAGTCCTACGACAGCCGTTTTTGGGGATTCCTGCCGCGGGCGCACATCGAGGGCAAGCCGCTCATCATCTACCTGAGCATCGCGACCGACCCGTTGCGGATCCGCTGGAACCGGATGCTCCGCCAGCCGAAGTAGACCGGCTCGGCGCCAATCCGCCGGGAGCCCGCGGTCGTACCACCACGGGCGCATTGCCGAACCGCCGCGCGAAGGCCAAGTTCGACGCCACACCGGCTGAACCCCTTCTTGGGCTTCAACAATGTGTTCAACCGGGCCTACGTCGGGTCGGTGGTTATCAACGCGACCGCGGGGCGCTATTATGAGCCGGCCCCCGGCCGCAACATGTATGTCGGATTCTCTCCCG
>QHTP01000141.1 GCA_003220855.1 Gemmatimonadota bacterium | reverse complement strand
GCGGTACAGCCCGATCCCCGCCGCTTCTTCGAACAGCGCGCGCCGCTCCTCGGCCTTCTCGGAGAGCAGCGCCTCGATCATCTTGGCTTCCATCACCACCGCGGCGTCGGCACCGAGGCCCGTGCCGCGCAGCAAGTCCTGAATGTCGCGCAGCCGCACCGGCGATCGGTTCAGCAGGTACTCACTCTGGCCCGAGCGAGACAGCCGGCGCGTCACGACCACTTCCTGGTACGCGATCGGCAGCGTGCCATCCGTGTTGTCGAACACGAGCGATACTTCCGCCACGTTCACCGGGCGGCGGCCGGTCGAGCCCTGAAAGATCACGTCCTCCATCTTGCCGCCGCGCAACAGGCGCGGTGATTGCTCGCCCAGCACCCAGCGCACGGCGTCGGAGATGTTCGACTTGCCACAGCCGTTCGGCCCCACGATGGCCGTCACCCCGGCCTCGAACGGCAGCTCGACCGCGCCCGCGAACGACTTGAACCCCGCCAGCTCCAGCCGGGTCAATTTCATGGTGCGGTCCCCATCCGGGTGACGAGAGTGGCGCCAATGCCCGCGCGCTTGAGGCGGGCTTCGAGCACGCCCGCCTGCTCGGGCGTCTCGAACGCGCCCACCAGCAGGTGGCCGTCGCGGTCCCGCGCCAGGGCGGGGATGCCGCGCGCCCGCAGATCGTCCGCCGCCGCCGTGCCCTTCACCGCGTACGAGTACGGCGCGCGCAACACGTCGCCCTGCCCGCGTTGGGCAAGCCGGCGGCTCCACAAGGTGGCCCGCACGGCCACCGCCGAGTCGCGCGTCCGATAGCCGCCCGCCAGCACGCGGTACCACACGGTGCCCCCGCGCCGCGGACCGAGCGTGACCGGCGTGACGAAGGGCGTGATGCCGTCCGCCGCGAGCCGGTCGGCGAGCGCCAGAGCGCGGTCCAGGCGCGCGTAGGCCGCGAGTTGCACCGTCCAGGCGAGGGAATCGAGGCGCGGCTGAGGCCGGGCGGGCGGGGCAGGGGGGGCGGGGGGGGCGGCAGTGCGCGTTGCAGAGGCGGGCGCGGCGGGCACCGGCGCGCGCTGCTCCGCGCCGCGGGCCAGTAGCGCCCACCCGCCCGCCGTCCCGGCGGCGAGCGTCACGGCGACGACCACGGGGCGGGCTAGGCGGTGCGACGCTCCCGCCCGGATGCCCGGACGCGTCGCCGCGGAGATCCGTCCCGGCGGCGGCGCCACGGCGCGCGGGTCGGAGGGGGGAGCCGGTGTCGCGAGCGGCGTCCACCGCTCGCGCACCACGCCCAGCAGCGGGATGCCGCGCTCCATCGCGGCGGTGATCCCCTGACCGATGGACGATTCGGGCTCGTAGCCGTCGGCCGAGAGCACGATCAGCCCGTCCGGAACCGTCGACAGACGCGCCAGTGCCCCGGCGGAGAGATACAACAGCAACAAGGCGTCCTCCGACCGGAAACCGCCGTGCAGCTTGCGCCAGCGGGGATTGGCAAACAGGTCGCCCGCGTGTGCGGTGACCGTCCCGGCCGCGATGAAAAAGACGCGGTCGATCTCGTGCGCCGCCTTGGTGAGGGACACGTCGTACTCGAACGCGTCCACGATGCCCTCGGTGGGGCTGAGGCCGACCACCTCGTGGAGCGTCGGACGCTCGAGCCACAGGTCCACGAGCGCGACGCGCCGGTCGCCGCCCTTGGCCGCAGCGCGCGCCACGTCCCACGCCGCCCCCGCGGCCCACGCGTGGTCCCCGGTCGCCGGCACCAGGGACACGAGCGCCTGTCCGGTGAGGAGCGATGGCACGAGGGCGTCGAGCCGCGAGCGCGGCAGGGGACGACCGCTCACGGCGTCGGCTGGTAGATCCAGAAGGGGCGGCCGAGCTTGCGCCCGATCGCCTCGGCCTGCGCGCGCGTGGGATAGGGCCCGAGCACGACGCGGTAGCCGTCGTCCGGATTCTTGGGTTGAAGCACGCGCGCCCCAAGCCCGGCCCGCGACAGCTGCTGCGCCATCTCCGACGACCAGGCCTCGTTCTGCGACGTCGAGACCTGCACGTACATCGGACCCTCGGGCCCGGCCGTGTCGGCGGCAGCCGTCTGGTCCGCCGGCGCCGAAGCGCCGGCGTCCGCATCGGCGAACGCCCCGCGGTAGCTGCCCCGCGGCCGCCACGCCGTGAGCATCCAGAAGTCCGAGGCCCCGCCCTTCACGCGCCCCGTCTCGATCAGCGAATCGGGCCGGTACGAGACGATGTCGTCGCCCCGCGGCACGAGCAGCGAGCCGTCCGGCCCGATCGCGGGGAGATCCACGCGCCAGGTGCACGGCACCGACCCCACCAGCCGTTTCACGGGGAGATCCACCACCCACACCGAGTCCCCCGCGGTCGGCTTGGCCAAGAGCCAGCGTCCCAACGGGTCGAGCCGGATCGCCTCGGCGGGAAGCGGCAGCGCGACGCCGTCGATCTCTTCCCGATCGTAGCGATCGATCGCGGCCAGCCCCGGCTCCGTGCGCCGGGCGACGTAGATGCGGTGGCCCGACGGCGAGAACACGAGCGCGCGCGGGTGGTCGGCCAGGGCGATGAACGTGGCTTCGCGCCGGCCCAACGGGTCCATGAGGAGAACGCCCGAGTCCGTCGCCACGGCCACGAGGTCACCCCAGCGCGTCGCGGCGACGTCGCTGCCCGCCGGCAGCGGCCGACTGGTCGGGGGCTGATCGGCGGCGGCGGTGATCAGCTTGGGCGGGTCGGCCGCGACGAGTCGCTGGTCGGCGGCCCCGAACATCTGAAGCGGCACTGCGGGAAGCGGCTGCGGCCACGCGACCCGCACGCGCCGCGCCGCGGAGACCACGCGGCCCTTTCCGTCCACCGTGTACAGCGTGCCGTCCGGGCCCAACGTCGCCTGCTCGATGGCTGCCGCGACGGTGTCCACGCGGGCGCTGCCGAGATCGAGGGCGAGCACGTCGCTCTTGCGCGTCGTGTCGCTCTTCGCCTTCGTCCCCTTCTTTCTGGTGGTCGTGTCCTTCTGGGGCGTGGTGACATACAGGAACTCCGCCTCCGGGTCGAGCCCGATCACGCGACGGACCTGGGGTAGCCGGCCGCGGATCGCGGTTGGGATCTCGGCCATGCTCGGCAGGCGGTACACACGGGGGACGCCCCCCTTGGCCGGGATGCGGATCGCGACCCCGGGAGTGCGGGCCGCTCCGGCGGCTGCTTTGCTAACTGCTTGTTTGGCTTGTGGTTGGGACGATGCCGCGGCGGGCGCCCGGGAGCGGCAGCCCCAGAGCGTCAGGCTGATGAAGAGGTACGATCCGCGGATACGCAAATGGCCTCGCCGGACAAGATAGGCAACCGGCGAGGCCAGGACAAGTGTTTTAGCCGTGCGGAGTTAGAACGTCGGCCCGAGGCTCACGGTCCAGTACGCGTTGGGGTGGTCCGGCCGATTGAGCGGTTTGGTGATGTCGAACCGCAGCACCACAAAGCCCAGGAAGTTCATACGGATCGAGCCGCCCCAGCTGCGCACGGGCGCGCGGTAGACCTCGGGGTCCTGGCCTCCACGGTTCCACACGACGCACGACCCGATCGTGCCGTTGCACGACGTGCCGTACCAGGCGAGCCCCATGTCGTAGAACAGGGCGCCTTCGATGGGCGGGAGGCCTATCGGGAGGAACCCGAGCACCAGACTGCGGGTGAGCGGGAAGCGCAGCTCCGCGTTGAAGACGGCGATCTTCGACCCGATGAGCTGATCCAGGGTGCTGCAACCGGTCAATCCGCCGCTGCTCGTGTTGGGATTGAGGCAGTCGTTGTTGAGGATAGAGCCGGCAGTGTAGCCGCGCAGCAGCTCCGTGCTGCCCAGGAATTGGGGGAACAGGTCCGCGTCACGGCCGAAGCGGCCGAAGAACAGCCCGCGGACCGCCAGCGTGAACGGCCGAGCGAAAAAGTAGCGCCGCCAGTCGGCCGACACGCCGTTGAATTGCCACGTCCCGAAGGTGGGCTCCAGCTCGAACCGCGAGCGCGATCCGGCGAACGGCCCCACGAACCCGAACAGCGCGTCGTCGTGCACCAGGGCGACCTGGGGTCCGTAGTAGCTGATGGATCCACCGCTCACCGTCTCGGGGGGGTAGTAGGCGCCCCCGCCCCCCAACGCCGGCGAATAATAGACGACGTTCTGTTTCAGGGTATCCAACGAGATGTTCGCGAAGTGCCCACCGACCTCGAGCCGTGTAAAGCGATTGAACGGATAGTAGCCCTGGGTGAACACATCGCGAACCACGAACCGGATGAGCTGGTTCGTGACCAAGATGGAGTCGGTGCCTCCGCCCGTGTTCTGGAACTGCTGCCCGACGGTCGGCAGATAGAAGTACAGCGGTTGCTGGGACCCGCCGAATGCCCAGTTGAGCCGGTGCGCCTGGTTGATGTACGCGGCCAGGACCTGCGCCTCGCTCAACCGCCCGTTCACCGAGCCGGAGAATATCATCGTGTGGTTGCCGAGGATGTCCGACAGCGAGATCGCGGTGCCGCCGAAGAAGCCGCGTCCGAAGTTGTTACGCTCGTACCCCACGGTCGGCTGGGCCACGTTATCGGCCGTGTAGCGGGTGTGGTAATCCTTGAACGTGAACTCGGTGGTGTCGGGTAGCGCCGGCGAGGAGTCGAGCAGCGCCTTCACCGACACGGGTGCGGGTCCGGCGCCCGAGTCGGACGTCTGCGGTGCGCTCTCGGACGGACGGAATCCCGTGGGGGCGCGGTACACGGAGCCGCCGCCGCGCTGTTCCGCCGCGGCGGGCGGCGTCGCCGCCTGCCCGGCCGGCTTCGCCGCCTGCCCCGCCTCGTGCTGCTGGGCGGCGAGCAACGATGTCACCGGCTGCGTCGCGGGCGCCTGGTACGGCTGCCGCCGCAGCGAGCGGGGGTTGTCCACGGCGTACACGTTGTATTCGCCCTCTTCGTAATAGGCGAAGGCGAGGCGGTCGGCCTCGTGCGCCCAGGAGAGGCACGGCGAGAGCGGCGTGATGCCCGACACGCCCGTGTACACGTCCGTGAGCTGGTAAATGTTCGTGTCGCCGAAATCGTACAGGAAGACGTTGCTGATGCCGGAGCGGTCGGACACGAACACGAGCGACTTGCCGTCGGGCGCCCAGGCGGGGTCGATGTTCTTCCCCTGATCCATGTGTCCCAGCAGCTCGATCGTGCCCTTGTCGAGATGGAACAGGGCGATGCGCATGTTGCCGAACTTGAGGGCGTCGAAATCGGTCTTGCCCCCGCGGTCGGTCGCGAAGGCGATCGTCTTGCCGTCGGGCCCCCACGACGGCTGCAGGTCGGCGTACTTGTCGTTGGTGAGCCGGTGCAGGCCCGAGCCGTCCGCGTTGACGACGAACAGGTCCGAGATGCCGCCGTCGTATCCGGTGAACACGAGTTGTTTCCCGTCCGGGGACCAGGACGGTGTCGTGAGCCCGTTCAACGGCAGCGGGATGCGGCGCACCTCCTCGTCCTTTTTCACGTCCAGGATCACCAGGTCGTCGCGATCCCGATGCTTGGCGGCGATGGCGAAGTAGCGGCCGTCGGGCGAGAACGAGCCCGCCGAGTTGATGAAGCGCAGGCTCTCGAAGTTGTTCGACAAGGTGGACTTCACCAGGCGCCGCAGCACTCTCCCCGTCTCCGCGTCGGCGAGATAGAGATCGACGAAGAACGAGTTCCTCTCGCTGAAGTAGGCGATCTGGCGCCCGTCGGGGGTGAGCGCGGGAGCGATATGCAGCGTGCCCTCGGAGCGCTTGCGCGTGAGCAAGGGCTGCGCGATGCGGCGGGCGCGGTAATGGTCGGCGAGCTGCGGCAGGTACGTGGTCTGCACGGCGTCGCGCCACCCGCTGATCAACTCGTCCAGCGTCACCCCGATCACCCGCTTGAACGCGCCCTCGACGCCCGCGGACGTGCTCGCCTGCAGGATCTGGCCGACCGCTTCGTCGCCCCACTTCTCCCCGATATAGGCCCAGATCGCGTGCCCGAAGTAGTAGGGGAACACCTCGTCGTAGCTCAACTCCTGCAGGGTCGGGAGGTGCCCTTCCACGGCCGCGTCCCGCAGCCACATGGCGGTGTGGTTGTCGATCGGCCCGACCGAGAGGTACTCCGCCATCCCTTCCATGAACCACAATGGCGGATTGATGTTCACGTACGTTTGGATGCCGGCACCGATGCGACCGCGGCTGAACACGTCGTACTGGAATTGGTGCACCATTTCGTGGCCGACGACGTGCTCTAACTCCTCGTAGGCCCCGGTGAACGGCAGCACCATGCGGTGCTTGAAGAACTCGGTCACGCCCCCTAAGCCCTCCCCGGTGGCGTCGACGATGTTCGTCTGCTGGAAGTCGGATTGCGACGCGTAGAAAATGATGGGCTTGCGACCCTGGAACTGGTGATGCAGCACCCGCGACAGCCGGGCGTACCACCGCTCGTCGATGCGCGCGCCATCGAGCGCGGCCGAACGTTCGGCGGGATAGTAATAGACTTCGAAGTGCTCGGTCTGGATGATGTGGAAGTCGAACGCCTGGTACTGCACCTTGTTCTTCCCGAAGCAGTACAAGCACTGCGCCACGAGCGGCGCCGCGCCGAACAGCACGAGCGCCGCCACGATCCCGCCCAAACGTCGCATGACCGTCATCCTTTCGACCCGCCCTCGGGTGCGCCCGCCGCGAGCACCGGGGCGTCGCCCCACAGGCGCTCGAGCTGATAAAACTCCCGCAATGCCGGATGAAAAACGTGCACCACGAAATCCACGTAGTCGAGCAGCACCCACCGTCCCTGCGCCAGGCCTTCCACGTGATGCGGTACGATGCCGCGCGGCTCGAGCGCGCTCACCAGGTGCTCCGCCATGCCCCGCACGTGCGCATCCGACGTTCCCGACACGATCACGAAGAAATCTGCCGCGGCCGTCAAGCCACGCAGGTCGAGCACCATCGGGTCGATCGCTTTGCGATCGGGTAGCGCCGCCGTCACGAGCTGCAGCGCGGCCAGCGCATCGCCGCCGGGGCGCTCCGCCGGGCGCCCGCTGCGCCTGCTAGTCATAGCGGTCCGGTCCCCGCTTTGTTCCGTCCGCCCCGCGGCGCTACGCCACCCTCCAGGAGTATTATGGCCATGCTCGGCCGGATGTTGAGCCTGACACCCTACTCCTTGACGACGCTCACCTGGATTTCGGGACGTACGTCGGGATGCAGCTTGATCCCGACGCGGAACTCACCCAACTCGCGGATCGGCTCGGGGAGATCCACCTTGCGCTTGTCCACCTTGATCCCGAGCTCCTCGAGCTTGCGCTGCACATCGCCCGCCGTGACCGAGCCGTACAGCTTGTCCTCCTCCCCGGCGATCCGCTCCGCCTCGTACGCGATCTTCTTCTTGTTCGCCTCGGTGGCCGGGTAGGCGAGCCCTTTCGGCAGGAGGTAGTTGCGGGCATAGCCGTCCTTCACCTTCACCACGTCGCCCGCGGCGCCCAGGTGCTGCACGCTTTCACGCAGGATCACTTCCATGGTTCCAGCTCCTCGATTGCGCGGAAAGGGTTCACGCCGGCGCGGGCGTTGGCGTGCGGCCCACCGCCCGCGTGACCCGCCAGGCGACCCCGAGGGCGACGAGCGTCTCGAGCACGAGCCACACGGGCCAGCCGCCGGCGAGCAGCCGTACCGTCAGCTCGAAGGCCGGGTACAGGCCCGGGGCGACCTCGATCACGCGTCGCACGGCGCCGCTCGCGTCGCGCGTCGTCTCCCACAGGATCTCCTGCCACACGGTCCGTCCCACGGTGAGCGGCCCGAGGATCGCGACGCCGGCCGCCGGGTAGAGACACGCGCGCAGCGCGAGCGGCCAGAAGCGCGCGCCGGCGGGGCGCACCGCGGCGCAGGCGGCGAAGGCCACCGACACCAGCACGATCCAGGCACGGTCCAGCGCGCCGAGTAATCCTGCCGTGGGGCCGAGCAGCAGCGCCACGCCGGCCCCGCCCGCGCCGGCCAGCACGACCCACTCTCCCCGGGATCCCGGTCGCGCCGCCAGGCGCAGCGCGGCGAACGACAGCGCCACTAGGCTGAGCCAGCGCCCCACCGTCAGCCGACGTATCCCTTGATGTAGGGCAGCAGCGCCAGCTGGCGCGCCCGCTTGATCGCGGTCGCGAGCTGTCGCTGGTGCCGCGCGCACATTCCCGACAACCGGCTCGGGAGAATCTTGCCGCGCTCGGTCAGGAACCGGCCGAGCGTGCGGTCGTCCTTGTAGTCGAGCACCCGCACGCCGGACTCGCACACGGGACAGGTCTTGGCGGGCCGTCTCATGCGTCGTCCTCCTCGATCTCATCGACGACATCGGCTGCGATGACCGCGGGCGCGGCCTCGGGTTTGGCCGGCAGGCCTTCCGACACGACCACCAGGAACCGCATGACGCCTTCGTCGAGCTTCACGGCACGCTCGTACTCGGGGAGCAGCGCCCCCGCGGTCTCGTACTGCGCGACCACGTAGTAGCCGGAGTCCTTTTTCTTGATGGGGAAGGCGAGGGAGCGCTTGCCCCACTGCGCGACGTTCGTGATGGTGCCCTTGCCGTCTTTCGTCAGCAGGGCGTGGAACCGCTCCAGCTTTTCGCTGATCGCGGGCTCTTCCAGCGCGGGATCGAAGATGTAGACGGTCTCGTAGCGACGAGCCATGCCACCTCCCTTTGGTCGTAGGCGACCCGACGCAGGTGCCGCGTCGAGTAGGGATTCAAGAGGGGCGAAAGATAGACCGCCGGCGCGGGGTGGGGAAGGGCGCGTCGCGCGCGTGATGTCCCTCACGCCTACCGTCCCGCAACGCCTGCGTTTTGAAGCCGCGCCGACACGGTGTGACGACCATCACGCTACCAGACTCCGCCCTCAATCATCCTTTCGATAAGGAGTTGCACCGCAGCGTGCCCTGGAGCGGGAGTTGGCACCGCTCTTGCCTTATCCGATGGCGGACAGACATCAGGAAGCGACGCATGCAAGCAGCGGGTCTCTGGTTTCTTGCGCGCGCCACGCGCGCGGTCGCGGCGGCGGCAGGGTTGATCACCCTGTTGGCGCTGCAGCCGGAGCCTGCCCGCTTCAGCGCGGTTGCGGCGGTGCGCGTTTCGCATGCGCGGGCGCTGGTGCTCTCCGAGCAGGCGCGTCGCTACCTGATGCTGCAGTATCGGTCCTTCCCGACCGAGTTCATGGGCTGCATGATCGGTGAGATGCACGGGAACGCCGTGATCGTGCACCGTATCGCGCCCGCGGACGTCGATCCGAAGCAGTCCACGGAAACGCGCGTCGTGCCGAAAACCACCTGCGAGGACGCCGGCTGGACCGGGACGGTGGGGGTGATTCACAGTCACCCCAGTGGCGAGCGCTGCTGGTACTTCTTCCCGGGCACGCAGGTGGCCACGTCGGACGCGCAGTCGTTCGGCCGCCAGCCCTATCCGGTGGACGCCATCATGTGCGGTGATCGGGTGGTCTGGATCAGCCGCGACATGGTCCAGCAGCAGGTCCGGCTGGTCGAGGCGAGCCCGCATCCGGTCGCGCCGTAGCCAATTCTCCCTCGGCTCGCCTGAGGCGCCGTCCCGTTTCACGCGGTAACTTCCGTCGTGTGAAACCCGCGGCACTGAGCAGCCTGTTCATCGTGTGCGTGGGCGTTTCCCGTTTGCCGGGGCAGGTCCAGCGCGACACCACTGCCCGGATCGCGGGCACGGTGCGCTCCTCCGTCGACGGTCTCCCGATGGCCGGCGTCACGATCACCGTGCGGGGAACGACGGTGGTCGGCGTGAGCGATAGCGCGGGAGCCTTTGCGCTCGCGCGCCTGCCGTCCGGACGGCAGACGGTTCGCCTCCTGTACGCCGACACCGTGTCGTACGATCAGGAGGTGACGCTCGAGCCCGGCAAGGCGCTGATTCTCGCGGTGCTGCTGGACGTCGTCGAGGACGAAGCGTTGACCCCGATCGTCGTCGACACGACCAGTTTTCGCTCCTGGCGCGGCCTGGTGGGGTTCTACGATCGCAAGAAGTCGGGGCGCGGTCGGTTCTACACGCCCGCGGATCTGGATCGGTTCCGCGACGTCCCGCTGCAAACATTTCTCAGTGTATCGGGCGTGGTGCTCCGGTGCCGGCTGCGCCACTGTGTGCCCCTGGCGTTCAACGGAGCCCGGCAATGCGTCATGGCCCTGTTCCTCAACGCCGTCCTCGTTCCCCCCGACTACCTGGAGGTCGTCCGCGTCGACCAGCTCGCGGGCGTGGAAGTGTACATGCATGCCGTCGACGTGCCCGCGCGTTTCCGGTCGGCCTTCGCCGAGGAGTGCGGTGCCACGGTGATGTGGGGCCGGAACTAGACGTTGAAGCGGAACAGCAGGATGTCCCCGTCCCTCACCACGTAGTCGCGGCCCTCGCTCCGCACCAATCCCTGTTCCCGCGCGGCCTTGTACGAGCCCACGCGCACGAAATCGTCGTATGAAACGGTCTCGGCGCGGATGAAGCCGCGTTGGAAGTCCGAATGGATCTCGCCGGCGGCGTCGAACGCGGTGCCTCCCGCGTGCATGGTCCAGGCGCGCACCTCGTTCTCGCCCACGGTGAAGAAGGTCTGGAGGCCGAGCAACCGGTAGCCGGCGTGGATCAGGCGGTCGAGCCCGGGCTCCGTGACCCCGGCGCTCGCGAGGTATTCGCGCCGCTCCTCCCCCGCCAGCTCGGCCAGCTCGGCCTCGAGCTTGGCGGAAAACGGCACGATCTCCGCTTCCTCGTGATGCGCCTGCACGGCGGCGCGCAGCTTGTCGAGCCACGGGCCTCCGCCCGCGGCCAGATCCTGCTCGTTTACGTTCGCCGCGTACAGGATCGGCTTCGCCGTGAGCAGGCCGAGCTGGCGGAGGAACCGGACGGCCGCCTCGCTCTCACCGGCCTCGCGCGCGCCGCGGCCCGCATTCAGCTCCGCCATCACGCGCTCCAGCACCACCAGCTCCGCCTGCGCCTCCTTGTCGCCGGCGCGGGCGGTCTTGCGGGTCTTGTCGAGCCGCCGCTCCACGACTGCGAGATCGGCCAGCGCGAGCTCGCTGGTGATCACGTCGTGGTCGCGCACCGGATCCACCGGACCCATCACGTGCACCACGTCGGGATCGTCGAAGCAGCGGATCACGTGGACCACGGCGTCCACCTCGCGGATGTGCGACAAGAACTGATTGCCCAGCCCCTCGCCCTGGGAGGCGCCCTGGACGAGCCCGGCGATATCCACGAACTCGACCACCGCGGGGACCTTCTTCTTGGGCTTCACGAGCGCGTTGAGCCGTTGCAGCCGCGGGTCGGGGACCTCGACGACCCCGACGTTGGGCTCGACGGTGCAGAACGGATAGTTCTCCGCCGCCGCGGCCTTGGAGGAGGTGAGCGCGTTGAAGAGGGTGGACTTGCCGACGTTCGGGAGACCGACTATGCCGAGACGCAGCATGGTGTCACTGGCGTAGCCATTGCTCGACCGCCGCGATCATCTCGGGTTTGAGCGTCTCCAGCTGCTCGACCTGCTCAGGATCGAACGGCGCGAGCACGTACTCGGCCCAATCGCTCACGCCCTCGGGGAGTGGGCCCACCCCGATCCGCAGGCGCGGGTAGCTGTGCGACTGCAGCGCGGCCTCGATGCTCTTGAGGCCGTTGTGACCGCCCGACGACCCCTCGCCCCGAAGCCGGAACGTGCCGGAGGGGATCTGAAAATCGTCCACGAGGATGAGCAAGTCGCTCGCCGGGTTGAACGTGGGATCGGCGCGGAGTGACGCCAGGGCGGCGCCGCTCGAGTTCATGTAGGTCGTGGGCTTCAGGACCCGGACCGGCACCCCATCCGCCTCACCCTCGGTGAAACGAGCGCGCTCGCCGCGGCGAAACGGGGGGAAGCCCCAGTGCGCGGCGAGCGCATCGGCCAGCCAGAAGCCCGCATTGTGCCGCGTCGCCGCGTACTCTGGCCCCGGGTTGCCGAGGCCGACGACGGCGCGCAACGGTCAGCTCTCTTTGCCGCCCTTGGGCTTCTCGACCTTGTCGGTCTTCTCTCCCTTGGCGGGCGCGACGCCGGCAGCCCCCTTGGCCTCGGGCTTGGCCGGCGCGCCGGCTTCGGCCGCCCCCTCGCCCTCTTCCTCTTCTCCCTCGCGGACCTTGCGGATCAGCTCGGGCTCGGCCACCTCGGTCGCGGCCTCGGGGCTGGGCGCCGCCACTTCCTCGGCGCGCGGCGGCACGACCGTCGCGATCGTGAGGTCCGCCTCGGTGAGGATCTTGGCGTTGGGGATGGTCAACTCCCGCACGTGCAGCGAGTCGCCGATCTTGAGCGCGGTGACGTCGAGCTCCACGCGATCGGGGATATTCTCGGGCAGGACCTCGATTTCCACCTCGCGGGTGACCTGATCGAGCACGCCGCCGGCGTTGCGCACGCCGTCGGGATTGCCCACGAGGTGCACGGGGACCTTGAGCTTGACCTTCTCCGCGGCGTGGATCTCGTAGAAATCCACGTGGATGATGTCGGGCCGGAGGGGATGGCGCTGGATCTCGCGGATCAGCGTCTTCACCGCCGCCTTGCCGTCCACCGCCAGCTCGATGATGGTGCTCGCGGGCTCGATGCCGGTGAGCGCTTTCTCGAGCGCTTTGGCCTCGAGCTCGAGCGGCTGGGTGTCGCGTCCGTGCCCGTAGATCACGGCGGGGACCTTGCCGCGGAAGCGGGCCTGGCGGGCGCCGCCTTTGCCGGTCGCCTGCCGGGGGCTGGCGGAGAGCGAAACGATCTGGGCCATCTATCGGTCCTCAGCTGTACGTCGTAAGCGGCAAGTCATCGAAGAGCGAGCTCACCGACTGGTTCGAATGCTCGTAGCCGATCGCCTTCGCCATCAGTCCGGCGATCGACAGTACCTTCAGCTTCTCGATACACCGGTCCTCGGGGATCCGGATCGTGTTCGCCACCACCACCTCGTCGATGCACGATGCGCGCAGCCGCTCCACGGCCGGACCCGACAGGAGCGCGTGAGTGGCGAAGGCGTAGATCCTACGCGCCCCCAGCCGGTTCAGCGCCGCCGCCGCCTCGGTGATCGTCCCCGCCGTGTCGATCATGTCGTCGGGGATGAGGCAATCCTTGTCGGCCACGTCGCCCACGACGTTGACCACCTCGGCCACGTTCGCCGACGGTCGCCGCTTGTCGATGATCGCCAGCGACGCGTTCAGCCGTTTCGCGAACCCCCGGGCCATCTTGGCGGACCCGACGTCGGGCGCCACCACCACCGGATCGTGCAGCTGCTTCAGCCGGAAGTAGCTCACGAACACGGGCGCCGCGTACAGGTGGTCCACCGGGATATCGAAGAACCCCTGCAGCTGGTGGGAATGGAAGTCCATTCCCAGCACCCGATCCGCCCCGGCGTGCGTGATCAGGTTCGCCATCAGTTTGGCGCTGATCGCCACGCGCGGCTGATCCTTCCGGTCCTGGCGCGCGTAGCCGAAATACGGCAGCACCGCCGTCGTCCGCGCCGCGCTCGCCCGGCGCGCTGCGTCGATCAGAAACAAGAGCTCCAGATAGTTCTCCGCCGGCGGGTTGGTCGGCTGGATGATGAACACGTCCCGGCCGCGCACGTTCTCGTCGATCTTGACGAAAATCTCCCCGTCGGCGAACCGCCGGATCGTCACCGCACACAGCGGCTGCCCCAAGTGCTTGGCCATCTCCTCGGCGAGCGGCCGGTTGGCCGTCCCGGCGAGCAGCAACAGCTGGCTCCGCGAGAGCGAGAGGTCCGCCATGTGAGCCCTGCAAAATAGAAGGCAAACTGCACCAAGCCAAGGGGTTGGCGTCGCGCTTACTTCGGCTTGGTGGGCTCGAGCGAGCGGCTGGCTGGCGTCACGCCGTCCACGTCCCAGGTGTTCATGCGGTACACCGTGGCCGCCTCGCCCGCCGGACCGCCGATGTGGCGCACCAGAAAGGCCGTGGCGGCGGAGTCGAACGCGAGCGACAGGAGCACGCCGCGACGCCCTCGCACGCTGAGGCGGCGCTTGGGACGGAGCGTCCTGGTCGAGTCCACCTCCTTGGGCGTCGCGAACCCCGCGGCCGTGATGGACTTGAGACGCTCGAGGTAGCGGTGGACCGCCGCCGAATCGGTGGCGCCGCCGTTCAGCGTCCACGTCACGGCCCTGCGCTTCAGCGTGTAGCGGTCCTTGCCACGCTCGACGTCGAGCGCGGTGATGCTGTCGGGCTCGAGGGCGGCAATGCGCTTGTCACGCCAGTCGTCGGCGCGCCGCTCCGCCAGTCCGGCGAGCGTGCCGCGCCAGAGATAGACGTGCGCGTCGCCCGGGCGGCGCAGGTACGTGCTCTGGTAGTCGCTGCCGCGCGCGCCGGCGATCACCTGCACCGCGGGTGTGCCGCCGCGGAACACCCGCAGCCAGCGGCCGGTGGCGCTGTCGACCTGGAGGCGCGCGAACGACGAGGCGTCCTGCGCCACGAGCTCGGGACGGACGGTGTCTTTGAACGCTCGGAGCAGGTCGGTGACGTCCGCCGCCACGGCGCGGTGACCGTTCACGGTCCATGCCGTCGCCGACTGCTTCACCAGGACGACGGAGTCGCTTCCGTGCAGCACCACGATCGAGTCGACGTCCGCCGGCGCGAGCGCGGGGAAGGCGAGCGACCCGGTCACGGTGTCCGAGCCGCGGGAGAAGAGCTCGCTCCCGCCCCACAGCAGGAGCAGCACGGCGAGGCCGATGGCGACCATTTTCAGCTGCTGGGCGCTCACGCCGTGGCTCCTTGCGCGGCGAGCGGTCGATACACCCGCCGCGTCGTCCGGCGCCGGCGCCACAGCCGCACGATCCCGGCCGCCACCAGCAGCAGCGGGACGCCGATGAGATTGCCGTACTTCGCGGCGCCGCGCGCCACGCTGCTCGGGAACACGAGCGGGGGCGGGGCGCGGTCTTTGGAGCGGATGGCGATCAAGGCGTCGTCCTGGGCCAGCCAGTCGATCGCGTTCTGCACGAGCACGATGTTCGTCGGTGAATTGCGGGCGTAGCGGTCGCTGGCGAAGTCGGCGCTGCCGATCACCGCCACGCGGCCGCGCGGGGCGGCGGCGGGCGTCGCGGGCGGGAGCGTCGCGAGCGCCGCCACGACACGCGGGCGCAGACTGTCGCGGCTCAACTGGCCGCCGGGATCGATGAAAGCGGTGGTCTCCTGCACGCCCGCCGCCCGGCTGGTGACGAGGAGCGGCGTGACGCTCGCGGCCGCTTTGCCGGTGTCGATCTGGCTCGCCCACGGCAGCATCACCGATCCCAAGTCCGCGTTCACGGGCGACCGCCTGGTGGGGAGCGCCCGCAGCCAGAACGGATAGGCGACGAGCACCTGGCCGAACTGCGCCGGGATCCCCACCTGCGTGTTCGACGCGAGGTCGTACACCATGTCGGATGCGATCGAGACGCCGTAGGGTTTGAGCAGCTCGTTCCAGCCCACCCGCCGCGGCAGGGCGAACGGCCCGCGGTCGGAGAGCGCCATGCCGCTCGCCATCACGAGCAGGCTGCCGCCGCGCTCGAGGAACCCGCGCAGCCGCGCGAGCTGGGCGGGATTGAGCGAGTCGGGGGTGCCGGCGACGGCGATCACCTTCACGCCTGGTGCGATGACCGTATCGGTGAGGGCGAACGTGGCGACCGTGTGGTTCGCGCCGAGCTGCTCGCGCAGCGCCTCGAAGCTGCGCTGCCCGCGCGTCGACGCGGCGTCGCTGATCTCGCCGAAGGCCACCGTGGACCGCTCCGGATGCGTGAGCGCCCGGATGTCCGACGTGAGGCGGTACTCCAGATCGTTGGTCTGCTGGACGAAGGGGATGGTCTTGACGGCGTCGGCGTACCGGACCGCCACGCCCAGATACCCTTCCTTTACCTGCAGCTCTCCCTGTCCCAGGACGTTGAACTGCACCGGGGGGATGCCGCTGGTCCTGGCCTCGCGGCGGGCGGCACTGTCGGCCGACGGGTCCTCGAACACGAGCTTCACCTTGCCGTGCCCCGCCGCCCGGTAGTCGCGCAGCAGGTCGTCCACGTCACGCCGCGTAGATTCGATCTCCTTGGGTAGGGCGCTCGACACGAACAGCTTGATGGTGACGAGATCCGGCAGCGTGCGGAGCAGCTGCCGGGTGGCCGGGGCGAGGGTGAAGGCCCGGCCGGGCGTCAAGTCGAGCCGGCCGCCGATATTGCGCCCGAACAGGTTCACGACGACCACCGCCGCGGCCAGGAGGACGGTCCCGAGCCGCAGCCGCTTGAGCGCCTCGCCGCGCGCGGTGAGCTTGCGGGAGAGCAGCGAGCAATAGGCGAGCACGAGGAACAGGGCCGCGAGCGTCACGAAGTACACCGCATCGCGCAAGTCGATCACCCCGCGGGCGATCTGGCTGAAGTGCGACAGCACGCCGAGCGCCCCGGCGATCGCGCCGAGGCGGGGCGGCAATCCCACGAGCAGCTGGTCCAGTCCCACGAACATCAGCAGAAACATCACGAAGACCCCGACGATGAACGCCGTGATCTGGTTCTGGGTCACGCTCGACGCCCACACGCCGACGGCCGCCAGTCCGGCGACGAGCAACGCCGCGCCGACGTACTGCGCTACCACGATCCCGAGCTCGGGTGCGGTCCCGAGTGCGAGGCCGAGCGGGACGGTGAGGGTGATCGCGAGCGCGATGAGGAGAAACAGCACCTGACCGCAGTACTTGCCGAGCAGCAGCTCGAGCTCCGTGATCGGCTGCGCCAGCACGACCTCGAGCGTGCCCGAGCGCGCGTCCTCCGCCAGGGCCCGCATGGTGACGGACGGCACGAGGAACAAGAGCAGCCACGGAAGAAAGTCGAGCATCGGCCGCAAGGAAGTGGTGTTGTACAGCTCCACCTCGCGGAAGAACAGCAGCGCGTTCACGCCGGTGAACACGACCAGCAGGATGTAGGCGATCGGCTGATCGAACAGCGCCTTCAGCTCGCGGCGCGCGATGGTGCGGATCGGGCTCACGTCACCGCTCCGGCTCGCTGGTCAGCTGGTGGAACAGGTCCTCGAGGCTCCCGGCCGCCTGGTGCAGCTCGTACAGCGTCCACCCGCGGGCCTTGGCGAGTCCGAAAATCTCGGGCCGCAGATCGGTGGAGCGATCGGCGGTGAGCGTGACCGCCACGCGCCCGTCGGTGGCCGGGCCCGCCGGACTCACCTGGCGCACGCCGGGGAGCTGGCCCAGCGCCTCCGCGACGCCCGTGCCGGCGGCCTCGACGGCGATCTCGACGGCACCCTCCGCCTGCCGGATCAGCCGGTCCACGGGTCCATCGGCCACGATCTTTCCGCGGCTGATGATGAGTAGGCGCGAGCAGGTGTGCTGGACCTCGGGGAGCACGTGCGTGGACAGGATCACCGTGCGGTCTTTGCCGAGCGCGCCGATCAGTCGGCGGATCTCGACCCGCTGGTTCGGGTCGAGCCCTTCGGTGGGCTCGTCGAGGATCAGCAGATCGGGGCGGTGGAGGATCGCCTGCGCCAGGCCCACCCGTTGGCGGAAGCCCTTGGACAGCTCGCCGATGGGCCGGTAGTACACCGTCTCGACCCCCGTGCCGGTGACGGCCTCGTCCAGGGCCTGGCGGCGCCCGGGCCCGGCGAGCTCCCGCAGGTCGGCGATGAACTCCAGGTAGTCGGACACCAGCATGTCGCCGTATAACGGATTGTTCTCGGCCAGATAGCCGATGCGGCGCTTCGCCTCGCGCGCCGCGTCGGCGAGCGGCACGCCGTCGAGCTTGATGTCACCCGTGTCCGGCTCGTAGTACTGGGTGATCATGCGCATCGTCGTGGATTTCCCGGCCCCGTTGGGGCCCAGGAATCCCACCACCTGGCCACGGTCCACGGCGAACGAGACCTGGTCGACGGCCGTCACGCCGTCGAATCGTTTTGAAACGCCTTCAACTGAGAGGAAAGGCATACGGGGCAGCGAGCGTGTGTATGGGCGGAGTGATGGTAATCACACGCCGCCGCATTCATCAAGGCCCCCCCACCTTCTCGAGCTGCTCGGCCGCACGATCGATCACGTCCGCCATGGCCTGCAGCGCCTTGCCGGCCGCCCCGATCTGCGCGTCGCCCTCCGCCCAGCTTTTCTGCTCGATCGCCTCGCGCACGCCAGGAAGCGTCTTTACGCCATAGCCCGTGTAGAAGCCCGGAGCATAGACCTCGTGACGGTACCACGGCCGGCGCGGCAGTCCCGCCGCGCTCGTGAGCGCGCGTTCCGAGCGGAGCAGGATCCCGTTCACGGCCTGCGCGTCCGGCTTGGCGAGGGCCGCGCCGCCGTTGGCTTGGGCGCGCGTCAGGGCTTTCTCATAGCGCTCCGCCGCGCGCG
>QHTP01000140.1:4614-13285 GCA_003220855.1 Gemmatimonadota bacterium | reverse complement strand
ATGTTGATGTAGAAGATCCACGGCCAGCCGAATGCGTCGGTGATGTAGCCGCCGAGGGTGGGCCCGAGCGTCGGACCGACCATCACGCCCACGCCGAAGATCGCCATCGCGGTGCCGTATTCCTCGCGCGGGAACTCCTCGTACAGGATGGCCTGCGAGGTGGAGAGCAATGCCCCGCCCCCCAGCCCCTGGATGATCCGCCAGAACACCAGCGCGGCGAGCGAATGCGCGTTGCCGCAGAAGAACGATGAGACGATGAAGATCGCGATCGAGCCCGCGAAATAGCGCCGCCGCCCGAAGTAGGCCGACAGCCAGCCGGTGATGGGCAGGATGATGACGTTCGCGACGATGTAGCCGGTCGACACCCAGGCGATCTCGTCCAGCGTCGCGCCCAGGTTCCCCATCATGTGGGGAATCGCGACGTTCACGATGCTGGTGTCGAGCAGCTCCAACACGGACGCGAGCGACACCGTGACCGCGATGATGTAGCGGTACTTGTAGCGGTCCGCCACGGCGCTCCCGCCGAGCGCCGCAGCCGGAAGAGCGGCGGTGGCCACGGGTGGGCTACTTGGTCTGAATGGTGACGACCACGCTCATCCCGGGCCGCAGCGGATGGGCCGGATCGACCTTGTCGGGCCGGACGCGGACCGGCACGCGCTGCACCACCTTGGTGAAATTCCCAGTCGCGTTGTCGGGCGGCAGCAGCGAGAAGCGCGCCCCCGTCGCAGGCGAGAGGCTCTGCACGTGCCCGCGGAAGTGGTTGCCGGGATAGGCGTCGACCGTGAAGTCCACAGGCTCGCCGGGTTTCACATCGGCGATCTCCGTCTCCTTGAGATTGGCCGTGAGCCACACATCCTCGAGCGGCACCACACTCATCAGTGGCTGACCCGGCTGGACCAGCTGCCCCAGCTCTACGGTCTTCTTGCTCACGACCCCGGAGGCGGGAGCGATGACCCGCGTGTAGGACAGATTCAGCGCCGCCTGGTCACGGGCGGCGCGCGCCGCTCCGACCCGCGCGTCCGCCGCCAGGAGGGACGCCTGGGCCGCCGCCAGCGCCGCGTCCGCCGCGCGGGCCGCCGCCTCGACCGCGTCGAGCTGCTGCTTGGAGATGATCTCCTGCAACGCCAGCGGCCGCACGCGGTCCAGGTCGGCGTGCGCCTTCGACGCGTTCGCCTGCGCCTGCTCGACCTGGGCCTCCGCCTGACCGACCCGTGCCCGGTTACTCACGCCCGCGAGGGCCACCGCCAGATCGGCGTCGGCCTGCGCCAGCCGGACCCGGTAATCGCGGTCGTCCAGCACCACGAGCGTGTCGCCGGCCTTCACCCGCTGGTTCTCGTCGATCCGCACTTCGTTCACGAAGCCGCCGACCTTCGGCAGGATCGGGATGATGTGCCCATCCACTTGCGCGTCGTCCGTGGACACGTGGCTCAGGCCGTAGATCCAGCGCCGCGCACCCACCGCCACGAGGGCCAGCAGCACGAGGCCCATGATCGTGAACACGGTGCGCCGGCGGCCGCCGGGCTTGGGCTCTGTCGGGGAGGGCGCCGGTGGAGCCGCCTTCGCGGCGGATTCACGCCTGACGTCTGGTTCGATCGTCGTAGCCATAGACTCGCTCTTTGATCCGTCGTCGAGAGTTAGTGAAGGGTCCGGGCCACACCCGCCGCCCGTGCCAGGGAGACGCGCGCACTCGCGGCCGCGAAGCGCGCGTCGATGTCGGCGTCACGCGCCCGAATCAGGTTCGACTGCGCGTCGATCACCTCGATGTTGCCCGCCACACCCGCCTTGAAGCGCTCGCGCGACTGCGACAGCTCCTGCGCCGCGAGCCGCAGCCGCTCGGCTGCCACGGCCTGTTGCGCTTCCGCCGAGTGGAGGTCGAGCAGCGAGCCGTCCACGTCGGCCGCGATCTGCTGACGCAGGTCGCGCTCCCGCACCTGCGATTCACGCACCACGGCGTCCTGCTCCGCCAGCCGCGCCTCGCGGCGGAAGCCGTCGAGAATCGGCACGCTCACCTGCAGCGTCACGTCGCGCGTGGAGATGGCGCCCGGCACCGTCCGCCCGTTGACGCCGTAGTCCGCTGCCACCTCGAGCCGCGGCAGCCGTTCCGCGCGGATCGCCGACCCGGTCTGCCGCGCCGCCCCGGCACGCGCCAGCTCGGCCCTCAAATCGGGACGGTTGGCGAGGCCGGCCGCCACGACCGAATCGCGCGCGGCCGGCACATCCGCCGCGCCCAGCGTGGCGGCGAGCGTGTCCGTGAAGGCGAGCGGCGTGGCGGGATCGATCCCCAGGGTGCGCGTCAAGTCGATGCGCCCCCGGTCCAGCTGGTTGCGCGCGACGAGGAGCAGACCTTCCGCCGTCACCAGCTGCGTCCGGGCCCGCGTCACGTCGATCACCGCGCTCACGCCCGCGGCCCGCCGCGCCTCCGCCAGCCCGACCAGCTCGCTTGCAATGGCGGAGTCGGCCTGGCGCGCCGCCACCACCGCCTGCGCGCGCACCGCTCGCAGATAGGCGAGTGCCGCGGTCAGCGCCGTGCCCTCCACGGTCACGCCGCGCTCGGCGCGACTGCCGTCCGCCTGGGCTCTGGCCGCCCGCACGCGCACCGTGGCGGACCAATCCAAGAGCGTCTGCGACGCGTTCACGCGAGCATCGAACAGGTGGAAGGGACCGATCAGCTCGGGGAGCGACTGCGGACCGTTCGAAGTCGGGATTGAAAAATCGATGCCCAAGGACTTGGAGTTGAAGGTTCGGTTGAGCCACGAGCCGCCCAGCGACAGCGACGGCAACAGCGCCGCGCGGACCTGCCCCACGCGCGCGTCCGCCTCGTCAGCCCGCAGGCCGGCGAGCGCCACCGCGGGCGCCTCACTCGACGCGACGCGTACCGCGTCCGCGAACGACAGGCGCAACGTCGCGCCGGCGGCAGGCGCCTGGGCCGCGAGCATGAGGGGCGCGGCGACAAGCGACGCGAGCAGTCCCACCAGCCGCCGACTAGTGTTTCGCGATGCCATGGAGATACAGGTCGATGTGCGTGTCAAGATAGTTCTGCACGTTGAAACCCTCTGGCATGCAGGACGAGAAGGCGAGCCGCGCCACGGTGGCGTGCATCAGGGGCGACATCGCAAGCTTCGCCGCAACCAGGACGTCCACGTTCCGGAACTCGCCGGACGTGATGCCGCGCTCGATCACTCCCGCCATGAGGCGGTGCCCGCGGGCGACCACCTCGTTGTAGTAGAAGCGCGTGAGCTCCGGGAACGTTGCCGCCTCGGCCATCATCAGTTTCGGAATCCCCGCGAGGTTGGTTTCGCCCACCAGACGCCAGTATTCCCGCACCAGGCGCTCGACCAGGTCGCGCGCACTGCCGGTGAACGACTGCGCCAGGGCCTCGCCCTGCGCGATCACCGGCACGATCGTCTCCCGTACGACCGCCTTGAACAGGGCTTCTTTGCTGTCGAAGTAGAGGTAGAGTGTCCCCTTGGTCACGCCCGCACGGCGCGCCACGTCGGCAAGCTTGGCGGCGGCGAACCCGCGCTCCACGAACACCTCGAGCGCTGCGGCCACGATCTCGGCCGGACGCGCTTCTTTGCGCCGCTGCCAGCGCGGCGGTCGCGTGTGCTTCGATGGAGTGACGGCGTTGCTCACGAGGATCCTCCCAATTTAGTTACTGAACGGTCAGTAACTAAGTCTGGTTCCTCGGGCCCGTCAAGGGGCGGAGTAAGTTACTCGGCGGTCCGTAGCAAGCTGATACGCTTCAGGTGGTTACGCGACTGGCGTCTAGTTCGCCGCTGCCAACTCCCCAGCGTCGAGCACGCTCGCCTGCACGGTCTGGCCCTCGATGACCTGATCGTCCCCGATCACGGAATCGCGCACCGTGCTCCGCACCACCCGCACGTTCTTCCCCAGGATGCTGTTGGCGATCGTGCTGTCCGTCACGCGACTCCCCGCCTCGAGCGAGACATTCGGGCCCACCGTCGAGTCGCGGATCTCCACGCCATCCTCGATGTACACCGGCGGCACGATGTTTCGGTGCGAGCCTGGGCCGGTCGGGAGCCGGGCCCGGCCGTTGTCGAGCAGGTACCGGTTGGTCTCGAGCAGGGTGTCGACCTTGCCGCAGTCGTACCAGCCGCGCACCGGCGCCGTGAGCAGCCGCCGGCCGCGATCCACCATGTACTGGAACGCGTCGGTGAGATAGTACTCGCCGCCCTTGCCCGGCGGCTGAGTCAGCACGTGGGCGATGCCGTCGAACAGCGTCTTCCAGTCGCGCACGTACTGCAGCCCGATGTTCGCGAGCCTCGACACCGGCGTGCTCGGCTTCTCGACGATGCGTTTCATGTAACCCTGGTCGTCGGTCACGATCACCCCGAATCGCTGGTAGTCCTCGACCTCCTTCGCCCAGATGATCCCGTCCGCGTCCACCCGGTTGGCGAGCGACAGGTCGGCCTCGAACAGCGTGTCCACGAAGATGATGAGCACCGGCCCGTTCACGTACGGTCGCGCCAGATTGATCGCGCCCGCGGTGCCGTCCAGGGTTTTCTGCTCCACGAATTTCGCCGGGACGTCGTAATGCGTCCGGATGTAGCGCTCGACGACGTCTTTCAGGTGCCCCGTGATGACGATGATCTCGTCGACGTCGAGGGGCTTCACCGCGTCCATCACGTAATCCATCACGGGTCGGCCGGCGACCCGCACCAGCGGCTTGGGAACCCGCTTAGTGAGCGGCAACAGCCGAGTGCCTTTGCCGGCGAGCGGCACGATCACTTTCACGGCACCCTCCCGTAGCGGTCTTTCAGCCGCACCACGTCGTCGATCTCGGGCGTGGACGCCTCGAGCAGATCGCTCGCCGTTACGGCTTCGAATTGGTGGATCAGCCTGGGCTCGATGTGGAACGCCGCTCCCTGCGCCATGCGGCGCTCACTCAGCTTCTCATCCCGCTGGAGGCGCAGGATGATCTCTCCCGCCAGCACGTAGATCGACTCGTCCTTCTTATTGTGATACTGCAGCGACAGCACGTGCCCGGGCTCGATGTGCAGGATCTTGCCGACGTACCGATCGGTCCGGGCCCAGATGAGCTCGTGGCCCCAGGGCTTTTCCACGCGGTAGGGGAGGTCGGTCCTCACACAACTAGCCTCAGCACCAGCGACGACGGGCTCGTCACACACGCCGTCACGCACACCCCGCAGCCCACGCATCCTTCCGGGCGGATCACCGGCCGGCCCCCGACATCGAGTGCGAGCGCCTTCTCCCCCACCGGGCACGCCCGGGCGCACACGCCGCACGACACGCCCTGGAACGTGATGCAGCGCTCGGGATCGAGCTCGAGCACGCCCATGTGCACCTCGTCCCAGCCTCCGGGCGGCGGCACCAGCGCCCCCGTCTCGCATGCCCGCGCGCAGGGCATCTCCGCGCACACCACGCACGCCTGGATCCCGGGATCGATCATGGGCGTGCCGGCGGCGAGGCCCGCGGCCGGCGGCGCTTTGATGATCGCCTGCACCGGGCACACCGTGACGCAGTCGCCGCAGCGCGTGCACGAGGCCAGAAAGCTGATCTCGTCCGCCGCACCGGGGGGCCGGAAGTAGCGCCGCGGCGCCACCCGACGCTCGGTGCGCACGGTCACCTCGTGCAGCAACCGGCCGAACGCGTCGCGGAAGAACCCGCGACGGTCGTGCGCGCGCGTGTCCATTAGAAGCTCGGGGACAGGCTCACCTGCCACCGGAACGCGAGCCGCCCCTGGCTCGAGACGGTGTCGGCGGCGAACTGGAACGGGGCCACCACGAGCGGCACCTCGAACCGCAGCGTCCAGTCGAGGTCGCCCAGCTGATGGCGAGTCACGAGACCGACCCCGCCTTCATAGAGGAACGTGGACCCGCGACCCGGCTTGGTCGCCGGCACGGCGAGCGTGTCCACGACCCCAGCGTCCGCGAAGCCCATGAGCGATGCCTCCCGCAGGAATCCGTGGTCGCGTCGCCCCAGGGAGCGCGTCAGCTCGCCGTTCACGCTCACCGCCCAGCGCCCCCCGAGGTCGCGCCGGAACGCCCGCAGATTGGCGTTCCCCGGCGCATGGTAGTAGAAGTCCGGCCGCACGAACAGGGCGCCCCGGCTGCGCAGGAACGGGTCGGTGAACGTCTCATACGGATCCGCCCCAGCGACGGGAATGCGCCGTTGCCGCACCGGCGTCGAGGCCCCGGTGTAGCCGCCCGCGAACAGCCGCAGCCCCAGCGTCGTCCGCGCCCAGAACGGGGTGCGCACGCTGGCCTCTCCGGTGAACCGCCCGAACCCCTCGAAATCGTAGCGGGTGGGCGAGACGATCCCATTCCCCGGATTCGAGTACACCACGCCGCCGCGCGCGACGACGCGGGCGTGGAACACGGTCGCGCCGTGGCGTGTCGTGGTGGACCACCAGGGCCCCGCTTCGACGGTGCCGGCGTCGTCCCACAGCCCCCTGTCGAGGTAGCCCAGCTCGGTGGTCGCCATCCACAGGGCGTCGAACCCGACGTGCGGGTCGGCGCCGAAATCCAGGTGCTCGCGCAGCGAGCGATCCACGGAGAGCTTCGCCCCGGCGCGTCCCTCCGCCGACCACGCGGACACGCTGGTCTCGGTGCGCGGCGCCAAATGCCCGATGGGATTGGCCCAGCGGCCGTAGAAGCTGAAGCGGTTAGTGGCGCCGGCCCCGGTGGCGAGCGAGGCCAGGAGCAGGCCGCGGTCGTAGCGGCCGAGATAGTTGGAGCGTTCGCGCAGGCCGAGGGTGAAGCCGCCGAAGCTGTTCGACCAGGCGACGGGCAGCCAGGCGCGCACCAGTCGATCCCGCCGGGCGGTCTCCCGCGTGGGATCGTCCAGCCGGAAGGTCCAAGCGCCGCGTCCGACGAGTGCCCGCCGCTCGCGGTTGTTCAGCAGGTCGTAATCGTGCGTGCGGCCCCGCGGGTCGAGCATGAGGCGCCCGGGCCGCCTGGCCGTCACGAACGCGACGCGCTCCTCCGCGGGCTCGCCCGTGGCGCGGGCGTAGATCGTGTCGGCGTCGCCGATCTCCATCGGCAGGCGGCCGTCGCCGCGCCGCTCGATCGTGACCACCGTGCGCCACCGGCCATCGGCGAGATGGTGCCGCTCGACGCGCTTCAGGCGATAATCGAACAGCGGCGTGGCGTGCAGCCACTCGCCGAACAGCCCTTGCAGGTCCCGCCCCGATACCTCTTCCGCTACCTCGCGGAACGCGTCCTCGTCCACGTGCTTCAGCCGCCAGCGGGCGAAGTAGGCCCGCAAGATGCGGCGCATCGTCTCGTCCCCCACCACGTAGCGCAGCTCTTCGTAGAACAGCTGCGCCTTCGAATAGACCATCGCGTTGTAGGTCGAGAAGTCGCGGTACTGCTCGCTCGGCAGCGACACGGGCTCGCTCCAGCGCTCCAGATCGAGCCACAACACTTCGGGCTCGAGCCCGTCGTACGCGAGCCCGGCGCCGTGCCTCTCGAAGAACCACCCCGTCTGGAAGCTCGTGAACCCCTCGTCGAGCCACCCTTCGCGCCATTCGTTGTTCGCGAGCTGCCCCATGGTGTACTGGTGGCCGGCTTCGTGCACGATCAGGCCGAGCCCCGCGCTGCCGTCCATGATCATCATGGGGAACTCGGTGCCGCCCCCCTCGATGCGGTGCACGTTGGTGAGCTGCGGCCACTGGTAGGCGCCGTACAGCGAGTCAAGCCAGGCGAGGGCAGTGATCGTATTGCGGACGGCGACGCCGTTCCCCCACGTGGCGCGGTCCTCGGGCAGATACAACACGTGCACCACTGCGTCGCCGTAGCGGCCCTGCTCGTAGCGGTACTGCGGGTTGAGCGAGAACGCGAAGTGATGCACCCGCTCGGCCCGGAACCGGACGCACTTGCGGCCCGCGGCCACCTGCGCGCACTGCTGCGTGGTGCGTGGTGCGTGGTACCAGTCGCGCTGATAGTCGATTTGGAGCGCGGGGTCGGCCTTCGCCTTCTCCCACCCCGGGTCGCCCTCGACCGGGACGCCCGTGGCGCCGATGACCTGGTCTTCGGGGAGATCGAGCGTCACGTCGTAGGTCGCGAACTCACCGTAGAACTCCCCCGCGGGATAGAGAGGATGGTCCTCCCAACCGTACTTGTCGTACACCACCACTTTCGGATACCACTGCGCGAAGTCAAAGCGCCTGCCCTGGCGCCCCTGGCGGCGCGGCAGGGTCGAGAGGCGCGCATGCCACTCGACCTCGACGACGAGCGAGTCGCCGGGCACGAGCGGCCGGGCGAGCGTCCAGTGCGCGATGGTCGAGTCGGGCGCGTACGGGTAGTCGGGGCGGAGCTCCCGGCCCGCCAGCGTGGCGGCCGTGATTCGCTCGAACGCGTAATCCGGATCCCCGAGATGCTGGAACCGGTCGCGACCCTCGGCCGAGTCGGCTGCGGCCCAGCGCGACCCCGGCCGGAACGCGTTCAGGTACTGATGCACGTAGAAGTCGCGCAGCGTGGCCGATGAGCGGTTGACGTAGCTGATCCGCTCCCGCCCCGTCAGGACGCCGGTCGGCTCGTCGAGGGAAGCGGTGATGCGGTAGCTGACTTGCTGCTGCCAGTAGCCCGTCGTGTCGCGGGCCAAAAGAAGAAGAAGGAAGGGCGCAAGTGTTGGCATAGGGATCGGGAAGCTACACAGCAAGGAGCGGGCCGGGGAGGTCGCGCGCGAT
>QHTP01000140.1:0-4536 GCA_003220855.1 Gemmatimonadota bacterium | reverse complement strand
GGGCCCGCCCGCCGGATCGCCCGCTGCCACCACTGCCGCCGCTGCTCCGCCGGAGCAGCTGGCGCGCGGGCTCGCCCTCGCGCTCGCCGACCCCGCGTTCCGCGCGCGCGTGCGCGCCGAGCTCGACCGCTCGCCGTACCGCGAGCACAAGCTGCCTTTCCAGCGCTTTCTCGCCGCCGACGGCGGCCTTGCCCTCGCGGCGCTGGCGCGCGGCGCCGGGCGCACCACGACCGAGCTGGCGCGCGAGGCCGACCGCGCCATCCCGCTCGAGATGTACTTGCCGGTACCGGCACACCGCCGCGCGTGGACCGGAGGCCCCGACGTGCTCGTCGCCACGGCGATCGCCGACCACGACGTGCCCGTGGCGTTCGACGTGCACGGGAGCCGCCGGCTGCTCGACCCCGAGCATCCGCCCGCGACTCCGGTCATCGCGGTGGTCCCGGTCGAGACGGATTTTTCGCCCAAGCCCTCTGCCCTGATCGCGTGTCTCGAGTATTGCGGCGGGGGCGGGGGCGGGGGCGGCGGTGTCTCGCCTCCGCCGCCGCCGCCCGGCCTCTACATGACCAAGGCCCATTTCGTGGAGGATTTTGAGGGCTGGTTGAAAGGCAGCCCCGAATTTGAGGTCCACATCCTCGGCCAGAAGGGGCAGAGCGACTCGCTGACCGACTACCAGTGCGCCGGCGAGAAGCAGCCCGGAACCTACTACTTCGACCAGAACGATCTCGACTGGAGCGGCAGCGTGATGTTGTTCAGCCAGTCCCAGCTCGATGCCTACAACGCCGCGCATCCGGGACAGAACGTCCGCGTGTTCGTGGTGGAAGACGACGACACGGCGTGTGAGATCAAGGCGAACCGCGACAATCTCGGGAATCTGTTCAAGGCCGTGGACGCCGCCTACAAAGCCGCCACCGCCGGCAACCAGAAGACCAGTACGCTGGTCAAGGTGTTCACGCAGGCGAACGCGTTCCAGAAGCTGTTGTCGGCGATCGCGTCGTTTTTCAATACCAACGACGAGCTGGTCGGAAACGCCGTCGAGGACGCCGTGGTGGGAACGACGTACCCCGGCTACAACTGGATCGTGAAGGGTGAGAATACCGTCACCAACGGCTGGATCAGGCTGGAGATGAAATAACCCCGACGCGGGAGGAACGATGCGGACGCTCGTCGTAACCTGTCTTGCCGCCGGTCTCGTTGCTCCACGCACGGTCTCGGCCCAGTGGGGGATCGCGGCCGAGATCGGGGTCGCCCGCTTTGGCGGCTCCTCCCGCGACACGTCCGGCACCACCGTCGGGCCGTACCGGCCGACGACCTTCGAGCTGCGCCTGGACCGTGGACTCGGGCCCGCACGCGTGGCGGTCGCCGTGTTACGCGCCAGGACGGGGATCGCGGGCGAGCGGCCGGGCCTGGCCGTCGTGCAATACGACATCGCGTCGTTGTGGGAGATCGCGCCGCAGGTGTCGTTCCGCCTGGCCCGCTTCGGGGTCGGCGTCGACGTGCGGCTCGAGGCGGGACCCGCCGTCCAGCGGTGGGACGTGGATGGCGCCAGCCGCACCCGCGTGGCCGCCCGTGCGGCAGCCGCCCTGGAGTGGCCGCTCGCCCGGGCCCTCTCGGGCTCGCTGCGCGTCAGCGGCTTGGTGAGCGGCTCCGTGTTCGACGCGGCCGAAACGCCGGCGGGCGTCGAGCGGCGTGCGACGCGACGACTCGGCGTCGCGGTCGGTCTTCGGTTTCGATTGTAGCAGGAGAAACGGCGGCGGTCCGTCGAGTCGCGGCTGAAGCCGCGACTCGGCACTGCCGCTGAAGCGGCTGCGCGGTCAGTTCACTGACAAGACCGAGCCGCGAGTTCACTCGCGACTCGTGGGGGATCCGCTGGCGCTACTCCCCCGTCAGCATCTTCCGCCGCAGCACCGCCAGCTTGCGCCGGAGCGAGCCGTCGTAGATCCGGTCGCCCACCCGCACCACCACCCCCCCGATGATCCCGCGATCCGCCCGGAAGTGCGCCCGCACGTCCTTGCCGAGCGCCGCGCTGAGGCGCTCCACGATCTGCTTCTCCAGCCGGGCGTCCGGCTCCTCGACGAGCACCACGCCCGCGTGCATCCGGTCGAGCTTGGCGTCCACGAGCGCCTGGTATTCCTGTGCGATTTCCCCCAGCAGCCCCTGCCGGCCGCGCCGCACCACCGCCTGGAGAAACCGCACGAACTCAGGAGGCGTGACGTCCCCCAACGCGCGCTCCAGCAGCGCCGCTTTGGTCGCCTTGGCCACCCGCGGCGAGTCGAGCGCCACTGCGATCCGCTCGTCCGCCTGCACCGCCCCCGCCACGGCGTCCATCAGCCGACCGTACAGCTCGACCGCGCCCTTGCTCCCCGCCTCGGCCGCGAGCAGCAGCGCCTCGGCGTAGTTGCGGGCGATGGTGATGCTCTTCACCGCGCCCGCCCCGCCTCGAGCTGCGCCAGGTATTCCGTCACGAGCTTGCGGTTGGTCTCGCTGTCGAGCTGCGCCGCGAGCAGCTTGGACGCGGCGGCAATCGACAGGTCCACCGCTTCGCGCCGCAGCGCGACGATGGCCTTCTCCTTTTCGGCGTCGATCTCGTGGCGAGCCCGCTAGATCAGCTGGTCGTACTCCTCGCGTGCCCTGGCGAGCAGCGTCTCGCGCTCTTTGTCGGCCAGGGCTTTCGCCTTGGCTACGATCTCCTGCGCTTCGGACTTGGCGCCGGCGATGGTACGCTTGTGCTCCTCCAACAGCCGGGCGGCCTCGGCTCGGGCGCGCTCCGCCTCCTCGAGCTGCTGCTGGATGCGGCGCTCCCGCTCCTCCACCGTCTTCAAGATCGCCGGCCAGCCGAACCGCCACAGCAGCGCCAACAGGATCCCAAAGACGACGATGGTCCAGAAGATCAGCCCCGTGTTGATGGAGAAGGGCGTGAACGCGCCTTCCTGGACGAGCAGCAGCGCGAGCATCTAGAGCAGCTTGAAGAGCAGCGCGAACACCAGCGACGCGAGCCCCACGCCTTCGATCAGCGCCGCGGTCAGGATCATGGCGCCGCGGATGTCGCCCGACGCCTCGGGCTGGCGCGCGATCGCCTCCACCGCCTGGCCGCCGATGCGGCCGATCCCCAGCCCCACACCGATCACCGCCAGGCCGAGCCCGAGGCCGGCGCCGAGCAGCGCGTTGGCGTTCTTGGCCGCGGCGGCGAGGTCCGCGCCGGTCGGCTGTCCACCCTGAAGCAACGTCAGGAGGTCTACCATGGTCCCCTCAGCGTGAGATTAGTGCGCGTGCTGCATCATGCCGATGAACACCGACGTGAGCAGCGCAAAGATATAGGCCTGCAGGAACGGCACCAGCAGCTCGAGCAGCATCATGAACGTCACGAACGCGACCGACCCCGCCGCCACCAGCCAGCTGCCGAAAATGAAGATGAGGCCGAGCAGCGCCAAGATCACGAAGTGCCCCGCCGTCATGTTCGCGAACAACCGCAGCGTCAGGGCGAACGGCTTGACGATCTTGCCGATGATCTCGATCGGCGTCATGATCGCGGCCATCGCCACCGCCCCGAGTCCGTGCATGCCGGGCGGCACGAACACGATCGTCTTGAGGTAGCCCCTGGGGCCGAGCGCCCAGAACCCCGAGACCTCGATGGTGACGAACGCGGTGAGGGCGAGCGCCCCGGTCACGGCCAGATTGCCGGTGGGCGTCGCGCCCCACGGCAACAGACCGAGGAGGTTGCAGTAGAGAATGAAGAAGAAGAGCGTCAGGATGTAGGGCGCGAACTTCTCGCCGCCGTGTCCGATGTTAGCGATCGCGACATCGTTGCGCACGAACAGCACGATCGCCTCGACCGCCGCGCCGAAGCCGTGCGGCGCCTTGCCGTCGCGGTGGCGCCGCTGCACCTGGCGGCCCGCGTACCAAACGGTGAAGAACACGAGCACGGCCGCGAGAATCATGAACACCACGTGCTTGGTCGGGGAGACGTCGATCCCGAACAAGCGCCACCCGGTTGGAAGGTGCCATTCGCCCAGTCCGAACGGCAGCTCGACCACGTGGCTGTCCGACGTGTGCTCGAAGATCGCTTTGCCGATGTCGGGCCCTTGCATCATCGCAGGAATCTGGTCTCCACGAAGAGGAGCGGCAGCAGCACGCCCAGGAAGCCGAGCGACGCCGGGAGCGGGCCCAGTGCGGCGCGGTGAGTGGCGGCGATCGCAAGTACCACGCCGAGCGCCAAGGCGCGCACTCCCATGCCGCCGAGCCAGCGGGCCATGAACACCGGCTGCGCGGCCCGCATCGCCGGCCGCAGCAGCGCCACGGCGCCGAGCTGCGCCCCGAGCGCCACGGCCCCCCCGATCCCCGCCGCCCGCCCCCCGATCAACGTCACCACCGCCACCAGCACGCCACCCACCCCCACGAGCAGGAGATACGGCTTCACGGCTCCCGTTTCCCGTGTCCCGATTCCCGGTTCCGGCCCGCCGTGTCGCTCTTCACGCGGTAGTAGATGCTCATGAACCCGCCGAACCCGCCCACCGCTGCGCCCACCAGCGCGAACAGCGG
>QHTP01000139.1 GCA_003220855.1 Gemmatimonadota bacterium | reverse complement strand
GAGTCGCTCGGCATCGCGCGCGTCAACGAGCGGCATTTTCGCCAGGCGGACGGCACGGTCCTGGCTCGCTGGACCGGCGGGGTGATCCTCCGGGTGGTCGGGATCCAAACCTGGGACGAGGCGGTGTTTGCTGAGCCCGGAGACCTTATCCTCTTGGGCGCACACTCGTTGGAAGGCCTCAATCTGCGCATTGACCCCGTCTCGAAGCAGCTCATCGACGCGGGCCCGGCGCCCGCCGCGGCGACGCGCGCGGCGTAATCCTTGAACCTCACGGCAGCTTGGTCGCAGCGTCGATCGCGACCGCGGTATTGGACGCGAGGTGAACGTGGACGGCATTGCTCGAGTCCACGACGAGCGCGGCGCCGACGCAAGATCCCATGACCAGTCCGCCGGTGAGAATATCGCAGTAGGTGCCCGGCGGCATGCCCGTCGTGATCGTGGTGTCCACGGGCACACCCTCCCGGCTGATCGCCACGAACCCCCTGTTGCCGCGCGAGAACGCGATGGCGTTAGCGCCGTCGTCCCACCAGTCGTTTACATCAGAGCCGGCGACCAGTTTCCGGAACGCGACCATGCCGCGAAGGTACGGGTCGCGGTGCTCGCAGACCCATTCGCCGTCGGTGGCGGTCTCGAGACTGGACGCGCAGTTCACGGCGACGGTCCAGCCATTCGCGTCCGATGGCGGGCCCATCGAGTTCTCCGCGGGGCAGTTGAACGCGTAGCTCGACAGAATCGACGGGTAGCCGTACGGCTGCGCCAGCACCCACACGTTGGCCACGCGGAACACGTTGCCGTCACGATAACTGATGCCGCATTGGTGCTGGGTGTCGTGGTTTTGCAGGAAGACCACCGCTTTGTCCGGGGGCATGAGCCCCCACGCGGTTGGCGAGAACTGGTTGCCCGGCGACCCGTTGGGGTTGAGTTGCGAGATGTGCTGTCCGCCGATCTGTCGGAATTTGTCGCCGACGCCGACGAACGTGAATTCGGTGATGTCGGCCGCGCCGCCGGATGCGTAGGCCTCGCCGAAGTAGTCGCGCGGCGACAGCGCCTCGCCTGCTCCGCCGCTCACCTCGAGGAAGTAGTACGGAATGGGGCGCCCTTCCGCCGTCATCGTAGAATCCACGATGTTGAGGATGTCGTCCAATTCCACCTGTTGGATGTGTTTGGCGGCGTCGATGCGAAAGCCCGCGACGCCCATCCGCGCGAGCATGATCAGGTACGCCGCGATCTTGCGGCGCACCGCATCCTTGCCCGTGTTCAAGTCCGGGAGCCCGAACAACTCGCAATCCTGCACGTTCGCCGCGTCCGCGTAGTTACTGACCGTGCACGGCGGATGGAAGTCGGCCGATGTATAGAGGCCGGGATAGTCGTACTTCGAATAGGGCGAGCTGTCCGAGCCGATCCCCGGGCTCGGGAAGTTGGTCATGTGATTGATCACGGCGTCCACGTAGATGCCGACGCCGACGGCCGCGCAGCGCGACACCATGTCGGTGAATTCGGCTTGGGTCCCGGACCTGCTCCGGGCGATGTTGTAGCGCACCGGCTGGTAGCGCTCGCTCCAGTCGTGGTTGGGCGTGATGCTGTGCTCTTCGGGGGGCGAGACCTGCACCGCCGCGAAGCCCGCTGGGCCGAGGACGGTCTCGCACTCGGGCGCGATGTCGGTCCACTTCCACTCGAACAGGTGGACGAACACGTCGCCTGCCGCCATGTGGCCGCTGGGGCGGTACGTGGGGGAGAGCAGGGGCCGCGGGGGCGGCGGATTGCCGGTGATAGGCGGGCCGGTGGACCCGCCGGAGCAGGCCGCGGCGGCGAGCGTAAGCAACGCCGCGCCGGCCCGTGACCGGGGGCGGCTCAATACTGCGGATTCTGCTTCACGTTCGGGTTTGCGATCAACTCGTTCGCCGGAATTGGATACAGGTTCAGGTGACCGTCGGTCGCAGTGCCGGTGGAATCGCCGCCGTAGGCGTTCGCACCCTTCCATGCCCAAATGTACCCTGACCCCGTAAAGAGACCGTACCGCACGAGGTCGGTCCGGCGGTGCGCCTCCCACATCAGCTCGCGCCCGCGCTCCGCCAGCAGCGTGTCGAGCGTGATTTGCGCAATCGACGTGTCCACAGCATTCGAGTTACCGTAAGCGCGGATGCGCAGCTGGTTGAAGTACTGCAGCGCGAGCGGGTCGGTGCCGCCGCCGCCCCGCAAGTGCGCCTCGACGTAGATCAGGTACGCCTCGCCGAGCCGGAACATCGGGAAGTCGGTGTCCGCGAACGATGGGTTCGAGCCGGTCGCGCCACTCGAGGTCTTGTTCGTGAACTTCGGGTTCGGGTAGCCGTTCGGGAAGCAGTTCACGAGGCAGGGAATGCCCTGAGTCTGTCCGGTCTTGAATACGTTCGCAGCGCGCGTATCGCCGGCGGGGTAGAGGGCATACGCCGATGGCTTCATCCGCAGCCCCCACCAGCAACCATCGACGCCGTAGTCGGCGTTGTTCATCTGATTCCCGCACGAGGCGTGAATGATGAAGTTTGTAGAGCCGTAGGTCTGGGTGTGCAGCCCGTCCTCCACGACCGCGAAGATGAGCTCGGGGGAGTTGTTGTTGTCGGCCGTGAAGTTGTTGCGATACACGGGAGCGAGCCGGTAGAGGCCGGAGTTGATGACGTTCGAGGCCTCGTTGAGCGCCCCCGCGTAGTTCGGAGTGCCGGTGTAGACTCCCGCGTTCAAGTACAGCTCGGCGAGGAGCATGTCCGCCGCGGGGCCGGTCGCGCGACCGTACGTGGCGACGTCAGGAGCGGCGCCGGGCTGCGGCAGGGAATCGCGAATCGCCGTGAGGTCACTCACCACGTAGTTGTAGAGCTGCGTGCGCGTGACCTGCTTCGGTGGCGTCGCGCCGAGCGCGTCCGTTTCCGTGGCGAGCGGGATGCCGCCGAAGAAATCGAGCCCGTGCCAGTACGCCAGCGCCCGCAGGAAACGGGCCTCGGCGCGATACGTGTGAATCTTGGTCTTGAGCGATGCGCTCACGCCGCGCGCGTCGAGCTGGGCGTCGGTGGTCTGGCGCAGGAACTCGTTCGCCATCCCGACCTGGAAGTAGACGCGATAATACATCGCGTTGACGAAGGTGTTCGACGCCGTCCAGCCTTGCGTGTTCATCTCCGGCAGCGTCTGATCGCCCCAGGCGATCACCGCCTCGTCGGTCGGCAGCTCCTCCATCTCCCAATAGAGCCGCAGGTACTGCGAGAAGCCGCCGTCAATCCCCGTGATGTCGGTGGATCCGTCGCCACCGTTTTGGCCGCCGACCGCGAGGCCGGCGTAGATCTTCGCCAGGAACTCTACGTACGAGCTGGGGTCGCCGAAGAAGTTGGCGCCGGTGACGCTGCTCTTCGGCGCGACCGTGGGATCGGTGCACGCCACCACGCCAAGGACGAGCGCGACAGCCGCGCTCCAGGCAGCCCTCAGGCTCAGTCTCATGCGAACGCTCGGTGTCGGATGGGTCGCCGTCATATTCGGGCCCTCTCTAGAACTGAACGCTCAACCCGCTCGTAAATGTACGCGCGCGCGGGTAGATGTTGTTGTCGATGCCAAACGCTGCGAAGGGTGTGCCCGGGTTCACGGTAGCCGTCGGGTCCACCCCGCTGTAGCCCGTGATGGTAAACGCATTCTGGACAACGGCATAAAGCCGGAGCTGCTGCCCACCCCAGGGAAACGAGTACCCGAGGGTGAGGTTATCCATTCGCAAGAACGAGCCGTTCTCGACGTAGTAATCGGACAAGAGCTGCTGCTGGGTGAACCCGGTCTGCAACACCGAGCTGCTCAGGTTGTAGGGCGACGTGCCGGCCGAGAGTTGGTTGTAATTGCCGAGGTTCGACGCGACGTTGTTATAGATGTAGTTCCCCAGCCACGACCGCAAGGTGAAGCTCAAATCGAAGCGGTGCCACGTCATGTTCGACGTCAGGCCAAAGATCCAGTGCGGTGCCGGATCGTGTGACGCGCGGGCGTTCAGCCCGCGCTGACAGACGGTAGTGTCCCTGCCCGCGATGCCCACGTACGTCCCTTCGACTGGCTTCCCACCCGAGTATACCTGCTGACAAGTGTAGAAGGAGTAGATCGGCTGGCCAGGCTCGAGCACCTGAACGGTGCTCCCCACGCCACCCGCGATGCCGCCGGTGAGCACCAGCGTGCCTGTCCCGGCCGCATTGGGATTGATCGACACGACCTCATTGTGGTTGTACGAAGTGTTGAGGCTCGTCGACCAGGAGAACGCGCCGGGCGTGGCCGCGTTCACGATGTTGCCGTTGAGAGCGAGGTCGAAACCCGTGTTCCGAATGCTCCCGATGTTGGTGACGACGTGGTTCGAAAGATTGGACGCCGGATCGATGGGAACGTCGAACAGCAGGTCGCTGGTGTTCTTGCGGTACCAGTCGAGCGCTCCGGAGAGCCGCTGCCCGAAGAGTGAAAAGTCGGCGCCGACGTCCCAGGCGGACGTGGATTCCCAGTGGATATTCTGATCGACCGAGGTCGGCCGGAACGGGCAGATGAATTGGCCGCCGAACAAGTACTGCGCCGTCGCGTTGCACGCCTGGTAGGTGGGGACGTAGAGATAGTTCCCGAACGCCTGGTTCCCGGTCTTCCCCCACGAGATGCGGAGCTTCAGGTCCGAGATGGCGCTGATGCCGCTCATGAACGGCTCCTGCGAGATGCGCCATCCCGCCGACACCGACGGGAAGTTCCCCCATTGGCGCCCCGGCCCGAAGCGCGACGAGGCATCGCGCCGCAGACTCGCCGAGAACAGGTAGCGCTCGTCGATGTTGTACCCGGCGCGGCCGAAGAATGAGATCAGCTTCGCGTCCTCGACGTCGAGCGACGGAGTCTGTTGCGTGTTCGACTGGGGGATCCCGGCGTCGGTCAGCGCGTTCGTCTCGATCTGGGTCTCGCCGAAGCTGGGGAACCGGCCGTGCGACTGCGAGTACGAGTAGCCGCCCGTGAAGTCGATCGTGCCCGGGCCTAGCTTCGCCGGCGGCTGATAGTTCAGGTACATGTCGAGCACGGTGTTCACCTGCTGCGGCTGCGACTCGTTGAAGCTGCCCCATGTGCCGTTCTTCGTCACGAGATGGATGTTGTTGGGATAGAACGTCACGTGATCGCCGGAGGTCACGTCGTACCCGAGGTCTACCGTGCCGGTGAGGCCGCTCAGCGACGTCAGCTGCGAGAAGTCGTATTTGGCCGTTACGTTGCCCACGCTCCGGTACGTCGTGGCGTGATCGATCGCGGTGTTCAGGACCTCAAGGGGATTGTCGGGGGACGTTAGGCTGTTCCCCGGCCAGTTATAGTATCCGGTGCTGGGCACTGGACCGAACGGACTCATGAGACCGGTGCTGCTCGTATCGTAGATGGGCTGCGTCGGCCCCATCTGCGCAGCGTTGTAGAGGACGCCGCCGGGCGTGAACTGATCGTAGGATCGCGAGCCACCGACATTCGCTCGCACAGTCAGCCGGTCGTTGTAGAACCGCTGGCCGTAGTTGAGGCGCAGCTGGACCTGCTGCGTGGAGTTGCCCTGGAGAATACCCTGCTGGTCGTTGTAGCCGACCGAAACCCGGTAGTCGTTGGTCAGGCCGGCGCCCGCGAATGAAACGTTGTGCTGCTGCCCCATCGCGGTTCGGTCGACCAGGCTGAACCAGTCGGTGTTGGCGTTACCGAGCTGGGGAAGCGCCGTCGAGTCGTGCTGGGTGACCGCCGTGCGAAACTGCGCAGCCGTCAGCATCGACGTGAGCCGGGTGACCGACGAAGAGGAGAAGCTGCCGCCGTACTCCACGTGCGGCCGGCCGGCACCGGTCTTCGTGGTGATCAGGACCACGCCGTTCGACGCGTTGGTGCCGTAGATCGAGGCGGACGCCGCGTCCTTCAGGACGGTGATGCTCGCGATGTCGTTCGGGTTGAGATAGTTCAGCGCATCGTTGCCGGTCGAAATCCCGCCGCCCGAGCCGGTGCCGAGGGGCACACCGTCCACGACGTACAGCGGCTCGCTCCCAGCCGTGTAGGAAGCCTGGCCGCGCACGCGGATCGAGATGCCGCCGCCCGGCTGGTTGTTATCGATGACTTGGACGCCCGCGATCTTGTTCTCGATCAGGCTCTGGGGCGTGACGATCGGCCCGGTGTTGAAGTCCTTCGAGGCGACCTGCGTCACCGACGTGGTTACGTCGCCCGCGCGCTGCTGCCCGTAGCCGACCACCACCACCGACGCCAGGTTGACCGCCCGGGCCGTCATCGCGAGGTCCACGGTGACCGTATCACCACTCGTCACCGTGACCGCCTGCGTCGCCGGCGCGTAACCGATCAGCCGCGCGCGCACTGTGTCCGAACCCGCGGGAACGTCGGTCAGCACGTAGCCACCGTCCGCCCGGGTCACCCCGGCGCGCCTCCCGACCGTGACCGAGACACCCGCGAGTGGCTGTTGCGTGGCGGCGTTGGTGACGCGCCCGCGGACCGTGCCGGTAGGCTGCTGTGCCCCCAGCCGCGCTGCCCCTAGCCCCACCAGCAGCGCACCAATCACGCACGCTACTCGTCTCATACGCGTCCTCTCACGCTGAAGGTGTCGCTCACACGTGAACCATTCTTCCTCTCCACGTGCAGTTGTCAAGGACGCGGCGGACGGAGCACCTGAAGCTGGTCGTTGTTTCGCGCTGCGACGATCACTCGGCTGCCGTCCGCTCGCCGCAGCCACCGCATGTGGCGCACCTGCCCGTCGATCACGATGCCGCTGCGCTCCGGATCGACCGCCTTGAACTGGCCGTCTCCCGTCCCGCGCAACAGGAGGCCGTAGCTGGCGTCGAGGCGGCCGAGCGCGGGCGGAAACCCGTAATCGTTCCCGGCAACGAGGAGATCGGTCCGCCCGTCGCCGTCGAAATCTTCCGCCAGCGCGGCACGGATCGGAGCGAACTGGGCCTCCACGGGAAGCGGCACGAGCGTGAAGGTGCCGTTGCCGTTGTTGAGCGCCACCGAGCTCGCGAACACGCGGGCCCCTCGCACGGTTGCCTGGCCGAGCTCCGCGGCGGTGAACACGTCCTCGATGCGGCTGGCGCCGAACGAGGTGTATGTCGGGAACCGGTTCCGCAGGGTGGGGACGACACTCAGCAGCTCGTCTCGCCCGGCCACCGGGTAACTCACGCCGTGTTTGTAGACCGTGAGCACCTGCTCCAGTGTGCCGTTGTGCCCGAAGTCGGCCACGTACATCCGCGCGGGGTCCGCCGGCGACCCCCGGAGATAGGAGTTGAGCCCGAGGTTGCCGAGCACCAGGTCCGGGCGCCCGCCCCCGTTCAGGTCCGCCACGGTGACGCTGTTCCACCACCCTTCCGTTCCCTTGAGCCCGGCCTCGGCCGTCCGGTCGACCAGCCGGCCATTCTCGTTGTGAAAGACGCGAATCGGCATCCACTCGCCGGTGACGATCAGGTCGAGCTTGCCGTCGTGGTCGTAATCGACCCACGCGGCCGCGGTGACCATCCCGACCTCGGCGAGGCCGGGGGCTTTCTCGAGCGTCACGTCACGAAAGTGCCCGGTCCCGTCGTTCTCGAGCAGGTAGCTGCGCGGCGTCATGCCGTAGCGGCGGGCCACGGCCCGGCGTCCCACGAACAGATCGAGATGGCCGTCGCCGTTGAAGTCACCCGGCACGACGCACGACCCGCTTTCCGAGAACCGCGGCAGCGCCAGCGTGTCGCGGTGGAACCGACCGTGGCCGTCGTTCACGTACAGGCGGTCTTGGAGCGCTGGGTCGTCTCCCCAGAACTCGTTGCCGCCGCTCACGACGTACAGGTCGGGCCGCCCGTCGCCGTTGGCATCGAACAACACCGCGTCGACGTCCTCGCTCAGACTGTCCGCCTGGAACACGCGCTCCAGCGCCGCGCTCGTTCGGAACGTCCCGTCCCGCTGCTGCAGAAAGAGCCGTCCGGCCTGCCACTTGGCCCCGCCCACGTAGATGTCGTCCAACCCGTCGCCGTCCACGTCGCCGACGGCGAGCGCGGGCCCCTCGGCCGAGAGCAGGTGCGGGATCAACGGCTCGCGGTGGAAGTCGTAGAAGGCGTTCTCGCGGTGCTTGAAGTCGATGCCGACTCGATCAGTGACGTCGGTGAAAGGGGCGGGCGTGGGGGGCGCCGCTCCGGCAGCCCAGCGGGCACCCGCCGTCGCGGCGCCCCCCACCCCCGCCTGAGTAGCGTCCCGCTGGGAGAGCGTTAGCGTGCGATCGACCGCGACATCGGTCAGCACCTGGGTGCGACGATCCGGCCAGGTCACGAGCAGCGAGTCGATTCGTGTGGATGCTCCCAACCCAAAATGCAAACGCGGATCGACCGATGACTGGAACCCGCGCGTCGGGAACTGCTCCAGCATCTGCACCCTGGCGCCCTGCTTGACGACGACCTTCGCCCCGATGCCGGCGGTATTCGCCCCGGTGCCCCGCAGCACCACCTGCAGATAGTGGTTCCCCGTCAGGTCACGCGCGCGGTTGCGGTAAATCGCAGCGGGGGCGTCGAGCCGGTTGACCACGAGGTCGAGCGCGCCCGCATTGTTCAAGTCGACGTACGCGGCGCCGTTCGAGAAACCCGGCTCCCCGAGCCCCCAGGCCC